>CALFOL010000362.1 GCA_937919915.1 uncultured Planctomycetaceae bacterium | reverse complement strand
CATCAACGATGTCTTTGAACAGTCGAAAAACGTACCAGAAGCAAATCGTCTCGAATATTTTTTCGCGAAACGCCCGCGGCCAACATGGACGCGTCGTGGAAAAGTTATCTTGAAACGATGTGCTCAAGCGCTCGGGCTGATCCGTGGTCGGTGCCGATCCAATGAATGGTAACGCTCCATACGCCGTGAATCCGCTGATAGATGCGGAAGCTGCAACTGGCAACTCGAAACTTAGTGAACCGGATTCGCATTGAACCTCATTAAACTCGCCGTCGTCCACTGGTTTCCGCTGGAGCAGTATCCTCCGGTCACCAATCTGCTCGATGATTTCGCCGCCAGCACACCGTGGAAAATCAGCGCGTACTCCTGCACAAACGTTAGAGGACTGGCGGCTTACCAGCACTCCGGGATCACGTTGAAGCGCTGCTCATTCCCAGGCGGTTCAATTCTGAAACGTCTTTTCGCCTATATTGCGTTTCCGCTGATTGTGTTTACTCGGCTGTTGTTGTCACGCCCCAACATGCTCCTGTACGTGGAGCCGCATTCAGCGTTCCCTGTATTTCTTTACTGCCTGGTGGCGCGTCGCTGCCGACTGTTTATTCACTACCATGAGTACCGTGACCGCGATGAGTATCTTCAACCGGGAATGAGGCTGGTGCGGTTCTATCACTGGCTTGAAAAAAAGCATCTGTTTCGCCGAGCGGAATGGATCTCACAGACCAATGAAGATCGCAACCGAATGTTTCACGAAGACTTTCCTCAAGTCGATGAAACGAAGTTGAGAGTCCTTCCGAATTACCCTTCGGCTGACTGGGGCAGGGGATTGCGATCGACGTGGGTGCGTGACGACCAATCGCTAAGACTCGTCTATGTCGGTGCGGTGTCACTTAGAGACACATTTGTTGGGCCACTGGTCGATTGGCTGTGTGGTGATGAGGCTCCTCAGAACGTGACTTTGGACATTTACTCGTATAACAGCGACCGGGAGACACGTGAGTTTCTGAATTCGAAATCCTGTGAGGCCGTCCGGTTTCACCTACATGGCATCGACTATCACGACATTCCTTCACTCTTAGTCGACTTCCACGTAGGGCTGATTCTTTACAAAGCCAATTCGCGAAACTACGTTTACAACGCATCGAACAAGCTGTTTGAATACCTGGCCATGGGGCTGGACGTGTGGTTCCCACCGCAAATGTTGGGGGTCAGGCCGTATGCACGGGCTGATGAAGAGCCACGGATTCTCGAAACAGATTTTACAAATCTGCGTGAATTTGATGTGACTCTGCGTCGCCAAAGAGCCGGACTGCCGATAGCGGCATGCGACTACTTCTGTGAGGCGGCTTTGAAACCGCTCAAGCTGCAAATGATGCAGCAGTCGCACTAGGATGATGAACAGCAGCCCACCTAAGAATAGCGTGATTCGCCCGCAAAAGACTGCAAATGCTTTGAAAGCCGTGTCGGCGGAAAAAATTCGAATATTCGGATCAAAGCATTTGACATTGCTATACCGCATAGGGAAGCTACGTAAGAAGGGAAACTACGTAAGAAGCCAAGCTTATGAGATCTAATTTCTCTCTCCTCGAAAGTGTTGTTATGTGTCGATTTGCTGTTCTTGCCTGCACGGTGTTTTTTGCAGTTGCTTCATCCTGTGAAGCGACCTTCACTCTTCAGGTCACTCGTGATGCGATACTGTACACGGTGGTGGATGGTTCGGCCGAGGACGATGACGGCCTGGTGAATGGATCGATCACGGTCGGCGATATGTCGGCGAATTTTGGCGGTTGGGCCGCTGGATTTGATCTCTCTTTGGTGGCAGACAGTATCTTCCACTGGGATGGTGGTCTTCGAGATGTGCCCAGCGATGACGGTGGGCGTATTTCAGTGACTGCCGACTTTGACAACACCGGAGCTGGATTAGAGATCGTTGGAATTGCAGCTGCTGAAGTGTTTGACACACTCACTGCGGCGACTGTTCCTGTCATCGGATTCGCAACAGAACTGAGTGGTGAAATCACAGCTCAAGGCCTTCCCGGAGCAAGCCCGACAATCGCGGCTGCCTCATTCTTTTCCACTGGTCCAATACCCAGTATGTTTGACTTTGGCGCGTACAAATTTACGCAGGTCGCCGACTCTTCAGGCGTCCCAATCGCCGCTCCAGGAACTGGAACATTTTCGTCACGAGTGTTTTCTAATCCGATGGGAACGCATGGGCTTCAGCTGGCGATCGCGCAAAACATAGACCTGACAACT
>CALFOL010000361.1 GCA_937919915.1 uncultured Planctomycetaceae bacterium | reverse complement strand
GTCTGCTGCGATTGTATGTCGATGAAGAAAACGAGGCGGCGATTGCAACATATAGCCGACTCGGGTTTGTAGACCCGTCCTATCGCGTGATGGAATTCACGCTCGATGACGAGTGACAGTGTATTACCGACGCAATTCAGTCGCCGCCCATTCGCTTAATGCTTCGCGATTAATCTTCACATTGTGCCGCGTATCAACAGGCAGCGAACGATGAAATAAAATCTGCGAAATCTGTGCGGTGAGTTCGCTCTGAACGCCCAAAGCCTGCAGCTCCTTATGCAGTTTTTCTTCTGCCGCGGAATCCTCAGGAAACCTGCCTGGCTCCGGTTCAGCGACGACCACTGGACGCTGCTGGCCACGTTCGCCAATACCGACTAACGCACAGCGATACACGTCTTCGTGCTGATTGAAGATGGCTTCGCAACGAACGGAATACAGCGGACCAGCCTTCGTGAACACGATGTGAGTCTTCCGACCGCAGAACCACAGTCGGCCGATATCGTCGAGGTAACCGACGTCTCCCATGCGATGCCAGAAGCCTTCGCCGTCTTTGATCTTTGCTAAGGCCGTACCATCTGGACGCTGAAAATACTGGCGGGTCGCGACAGGACCGCGGACGATGATTTCTCCGATTTCGCCCCGCGGCAATTCCTTTGTGTCGCTGACATCTGCGATCGGGTCGAAGGTTACGTCGATGATCTTCACCTGCATCTGGTCAAAGATCGTCCCCACACAAGTGCCTGCGCCAAATGCAGTTTGCGACGCCGTTTCTGCCAGAACCTGGCGGCCACCGATCGCCGCCACTGGTAGACATTCTGTCGCACCATAAGGCGTAAACACGTCGGCGTCATCGGGTAACGCTTTCAACAGACGTTGCAACACGTGATTCGGCACCGGCGCGCCGGCGGAAAGAATTCGTCGCAGCGTCGGTAGTTTTATGTTGTTGCTTTCGCAGTAACGCCCCACGTTATTCCACAGTGCCGGCGACCCAAACGCCTGAGTCACGCCGTGATTGTTGATCGCTTCCAGAATCTTCACGGGATCGACGTTTGCCGGTCGAGTCGGATCCATGTCCGGAATGACGGTCGTCACCTGCATGGCGATGTTGAACAGTGCGAACAGCGGGAAACCAGGCAGATCGATTTCGCCTGGCTGCACACCAAAACGGTCTCGAATCAAGTCCACCTGACCATCGAACATACCGTGTTCGTAGCAGACTCCTTTGGGTGGTCCGGTGCTGCCGCTGGTGAAGATCACAGCAGCGGGATCAGTCGCTTTCGTTTGTGGCAGTGCAATGGAAGAATCACTGCCGAGCCGCAACAGATCGGTGTAGCACGGTATCCCCAGCTGTCGTTTGCGAGGTCCAATGACAATGTTGTGTCGTGAGTTTCGATAGCTGCGGAATTTAAGTCGGCGGACAAAGTGCACGATCGGCACTGCAATGAATCCGTCCGGTTCGCATTGGTCAAGACAGTGGAAGACTTTCGATCGCCCCATGCCAGGATCGATCAGCGTGCAGGCAGCTCCCGATCGAAAGATGCCGAACGTCAGCGCAATCGATTCCAGCGACGGCGGCACAAACATGGCCAGCCGCTCTCCGGGTTTCACACCCATGCGGATCAGCCCGCGAGCGATCTGATCAACTTCCTGATCGAGTTGCTCAAACGTCAACTGCGTATAAGAAACTCGCCCAGCAGCATCACGACCTTCCGGAAACACTACCGCGCGCTGTTCTGGCACCAGCTCGGCGGAGTGTCGCAGTCGATCTGCAATATTTAGTGGACGATTCATGGCGACTGCAAGTAGAGCGGTACGGCGACCGCCGTTTTCCTACGCGACGGTTAGCGGCGCACCCTGACGCGCAGTGTAATGTGCGTGACCGTCGCAAACCAATAATCACGACACGCGACTTCAGCGCTTGTGGGCGGGAATCCAGCAGCTTCAGCCGATACCTAATCGTCACAACCGTCACAACCGTCACAACCGTCACAACCCAGCGCGGCGCATGTGTTCCCGCCGGAACAAACCGGCGTGAGTTGCCACCATCAATGATGAAGAACGGCAATCTTAGCAGAAAGCCGTCGCCAATGGTCGAATTACTCTTTTAGACTTTCACACGACGAACGGATAGCGTCCATACCGGACTCTGCGTTCACCATTGGCACGGCTTGCCCTTGTTGGCTGCGACTGTAGCAGACAGCGACGTTGGGGACGGGCGGCGATCATTCAAGAAGAAAGATTGACCGAGGAATTGAAATGCTTGTACTCAGTAGAAAAAAAGACGAAAAGATTGTAATCGGCGACAACATCACACTGATGGTGATCGAAATTCGTGGGGACAAGGTTCGCCTTGGCATTGATGCTCCCAGAGACGTCAGTGTCCATCGAGAAGAGATCTACGACGCAATCAAACGCGAAGCGACTGACGTCGAAGAACAACCCAGTGCTGAGTAGTCAGCTGCACTGACGGTGTCAGGAACTCCGTTCTCCACGCGCTTCCGCCCATCTTCGTGGCAGAGTTTTCAGGCAGTCGTCTTACTCGTGCGGTGGTGGTGGTGTAACAGCCTTCTCCACTTCCGTCAGCAACTGTTCACGCCGAAACGGTTTGTACAAAACAGATTTCAGACCGCGCTGACGTGACTTCACGATGGAATGTCCGGCGTCATAACCAAACCCGGTCATAAGGATGACGGGAAGTCGGTCGTCGATGTCCAGAATTTTGCAAAAGCATTCGTAGCCGGTCATGTCCGGCAAACTGATGTCTGTCAATACAACGTCATAGTGATGGCTGCGAGCCATCTGACAGGCTTCCTGTCCCGAGCGCACAGCTTCCACGGTACAGTGATGTCGCTCCAGCAACTCATGAGCAGTCTTTAGCACAGATTCGTCACTATCCACAACGAGGATCCGCTTGGCCTTCAGGCCTGGCCGTTCGACTCGGGTGCGAGACGTTGTAGACAGGAATGCCGTATCGCCGGCATCGACATGTTCCGAAAGCAAGTCCACCTGGCTGCGAATCTTGCGGGTATTGTCCAGGATCGCCTGCAGCTTTTCGCAGACATCAGGATCATGGCCGATGTACTTTTCGAGAATCGCCGTCGCGCTGGATAGAATGTCGTCTGTTGGCAACGCGATTTCCCGCCGTAATCGATCAGAACTGGCGGTTGCTGTGGTCACCTTTTCAGCAACCAGCAACTGCAGCTGATTCAAAGCCATCGCGACAACGCAGCCGAACACTTCCAGAAACTCAAGGTCTTTCGAATCAAAGATCTGAGCCCGTTCGACATTAAACGTTCCCAGCACTTGATCGTGCATGATCAGTGGAACGGTCAGTGAACTGCGAGCATCCACAGCACCGCTCAGATAAAACGGGTCTGTCTGAGTGTCGCGGCACAAATGGCTGAGCCGCGTCGCCGCGACACGTCCCGTAAAACCGTTGCCTTCTACTTCCGCGAACAACCTGCGTGTTGCCGCTTCAGGCTGCATGCCAACTTCCAGCAGTGGCAGAAGTTCGTTGGTTTCGGGATTCAACACGCGGATTTCGATCGTTTCGAAGCCCAGAATTTCCTGCGAGTAATCCAGAATCTTTTGTTTCAGCAGATCAGAACGTTCATGATGCAGCATCTCCGTGACTTCGTCGGGCGACAAATCACCCAGTTCGATGCCAGCCCGGTACAACGCTTCGCGTTTTTGGTTCTCAAGGATTTCTTCCGAAACATCTCGGACAACGATCGTCGTAAACGGCTGAGTCGCACCATTGCCGATCGGCAGCGGTGATCGAGACGCCCGGACAGCCACGAATTTTCGTTCGGCCATCTTCAAAATGGCTTTCAGAATCTGGTCCGGGCCGGGATCCATCTTCACCGGCAGCACGGCGGGACTGAGTAGTTCCGGACTACCCAATGCATCCAGAAAAGACAGGCCGATCAGTGATTGCTGACAATCGGCCATGGCCTGAAACATCTGGTTGTGCCACACAACCTTATTGTCTGCATCCACAAGCACCAGGGCATCGGGAACGCTGTCCAGAAACCCCTGCGCACACAGCTGCAGATCCTGAGTACGTTTCGCGAACGTGCCAGTCAGCAGGAATCCGTCGGCGGTTCCCGCATCGGGAGCGCCCGGGCGAACGACTTCAACGTTGTCGCCCATGATTCTGCAGAACTCGTTCGCCGCTTCGTCCGAATCGCCGGACACTACCAGCCGTGGTCGTGAGGAACCCACGATTTCTATCCCTGAAGGAATGCGTTGTTCGCCAGCAACTCGATCGTGCCAAGTCACTGTTGGAACGCTTGATTAAACCGCAAGCAGCCACTTGTCGAAAGCCCAAGTCACGACAATTTCGAACAGAACGAACAAACTTCTGAGACTGAGAATCGGGGCGCCCTGATCCCTATGCCGCCTTTTTGTGACCACCTGAGGGCCGAACCGAGCTGTCGATGTGATCGTTCGGATAAGCTCCCGTTTGCCCAATCAAATCGGTCATGGACTCGTCGCCACGAATTATACGCTGCCCGATTAAATCCATCCGGTCCATTTCTTTTTGCACCAACTCAGCATATTCAGAAATCTGCTCGCGCGTTAATTCCGCTGGCACCTCAATCGGCGCACCAGCCAGTAACAGAGCTTTGGAAAACGGCTTGGGTACCAGCATGTCAGACCAGCCCCCGGGAATCGACCAATAACTGGAGGCAGTCAAAGTCGTTGGCACAATCGGGCGACCCGTTCTCGATGCTAAAAAGACGATACCGTCCTTCATGATCCGCCGCGGACCACGCGGACCATCCGGAGTAATACAAACATGCAAATCCGGTTGATCAATCAGCTGCTTTGTGGCCTGAGCACCCCCGCGACTGGCTGAGCCACGCACGGGAATAATGCCGACCATCTGCACGGCGTCCGACAAATAGCTGCCATCCTGGTGCCGACTGATGAGCCCCGACAGCTTATAAGTCTTCGATGAGAAAACGGCCGTCAAAATCGCGTCATGCCAGATACAGAAACAGTACCGGATTGACCCCGTCGCTGCCTGATAAGGTGTCCCGTCTTCAACCACCTTGCGATGGTCAACGCGCACCGTCAGAAACAAAGCCTTTAACGCCCATGTTCCCAGTTTCGCGATCATCCAGTTCACAAACCGGCTTCGTATCTTCATCGTCGCGTCCCTGCGTGTCTCACGCGGCCTACGAAAACGCAAACTCAGTGCATCTAAGTTGGCAGTGTGGCGAATTTCGCAAATCACGTCTGCGCAAGTTCGCCGCCCGCCATGTGCGCATTGATTCGCGACGCTGAATTCATCTGCCGCAGTAAAATCCAACAATCCAGCTGATGAAAACCGGGGACCACCGAATCCCCAGTCCGCCGTAGGGGGTAGCTCTGATCTTTTTTTGCAACATTCCTCTGGTGTGTTGGAAGAAAATTGCTAAATTGCCGGAATACTCCCCGATCCGGCACGCCAGATGCTTTACAAAAAGCGTCGATCATTTTTGTACTGCACTTTGCAGCAATTCATTTTAGATCCGTCCGGACGAGGCTTGCGAATTATTCATAAGGAGATGACTTAGACGTTCTTCTCAACACATTTCTCTGCAAGCCAGGTACTTCCTAAAGGCTTCGCCTGTCCCTTGGGATGAGCGAAGCCTTTTCGTTTGCGCCGCTGCAATTTGCAACTCCATTCAGTCCAGTTCGACATCGCGGTCAAAACTGTGCTCGATGATCGTCGGTGACAGTTCCAGTTTTCGACCAATCTGGTGCACAAAATCACGCTCTTTCTTTGTGACTCGCCCGTCCGCGCGAGCAATCAGGCACAGGTCTCGAATGACGTGAATCCTTCTGGCCAGTGGAACCACGGCGTTTGCGTCTTCGATCCGAATATCGAGTCGTTCTTCGAGTTTGTCGATGTTCAGATGATCGCCAAAAGTTGCCTCCCCAAACAAACAGTTGAATGCCGCGATTTCCCTGTCGTTAATCGTGCCACTGACTTTCATC
>CALFOL010000360.1 GCA_937919915.1 uncultured Planctomycetaceae bacterium | reverse complement strand
TGCCGGCAATACCAGTGGCACACATCAGCACCAGTGTCACCTGGCGACTGATTCCAGATCATTGATGCCATCTTTGTCCGCATCCACCACGCCGGACAGCGGATGGTTGGTTACTGCCTGCCACGCGATCCTGCGGAACATACGGTCAAGTTCGCGGCTGGGATAGTTGCTGTCACGGCGGAAGTTTACGTCATCTTCAATGAGTTCCGGTGAGCGGCCATACAGCGTGGCGTAAAATACATAGCCTTCCAGATCTCCTAATCCTGGGCCAAGGTGCCCCAGGTGATCGTGCCACAACGATCGTTCTTTCTTTCCGATCAGCCTGTGAATGCCTTCGACACCCGGTAACTCTCCGCGACTGTAGTAGTCGGCGGCCAGCACCATCGCATCGTTGGTCGGCATCACGAAGACCTTCTGCGGGTGCTTTGCATTGAGCGTCCCCACGAGCTTTGTGGTCGCCACGTTCTTTTCTGCGCCCATCTGCGCGAAGACTTCCGGTGTGAGTTCGTCCTCGGACTTTGGTTGTTGTTGTAGTTGTCCCAGCTGAGGCCACGCATCCGACAGATAGAATTTCATCTGTGGATTGTATTTCAGGCTGAAGTCCATCCAGCACAGATAGTATTCCGGCTGATCCTGAAAGTAGGGTCCCCACATCATGGCGTCCCATTCAGCATTGGAGATTGACGCCAGAAGTTTGGGTGTTGGCTGGCGGTCGAATTGGAAGATTCCGTTTTCCTGTTCCCATTTGTACCGCGTGCTGCCAGTCATCCCGCCTCCGGTGTGCGTCACAAGTGGCGGCTGATTCAGCCCCGCCGCGCGAGTGATCGCCGGGAGCGTGGTGTAGCCGGGGGCCATAAAGCTATGCCCCGTGCCGACGATTCTTAATGCTCCGTCTGCAGGTTTGGGATAGCTGGTGATTGAGTTCTTTTGACCGTCCGGCGTCTTCGTATACAGCTCCTGAATTTCTTTCGGCGTGCGATAGCAAACAGCGTGATCGGGGAAGGAGTCTGATTTCCATCCCGGATCCACTTCAAACGTAGACGGGGCTCCGTTTTGTCGTCCCGCGGACTTTCGTCGCTTTTGCTGGTACGCAGTCGCCTCTTTGACGGACAGCTTTCCGTCCCCATTGGTGTCTGCTTTGGGAAACCGTTTCAGCCATTCGGCGAGCTGCTGTTGAGACGGGCCGTCGAACGCGTTCGCGTCGGCAGACAGAAGAAGCGGAATGATCAACAGGCAGATGTACTTCACAATAACTCTCAGGATTCGGTTCCGGGATAGCGCGGATAGCGCTGTCGATCATCGATCACAGCGTGAAACTGAATCTTAACGAACTACATCTCGAATATCGAATCGGAGCGCACCAATTTACACAGGACAGTCTGTCGCTGGCCCTCGCGCGGTCAATTTGAGATTACGCGTGTTGCGGCAGAGGTGCCCATGCGAGACTTTGCCGCGGCGTTGGTCGCTTGCGAATCACTTCGCCAACCTGCGGTTCTTCCGCGTCCCAGTCGTCGCCAAACATGCTGTCAGAATCGTGACCGCAGTGGCACTCAGCCTGACTAGATGGACGGTACGTCATACAATTTTCGCATAGCCATTTCAGCATTGATCTGTCCTCCGTGTGGAAGTTAGGAGACTCGAGTTCTGTACTGTGCTATTACTCTTACGTCGCAGACGTTTGCGAATGACCTATTTTTCGTGTGAATTTGGTGAAGGCAAGCTGTATTTTGCAAATGTTCTGGCTGTGCCGATCTTAATTTGATTAAGCCTGCCGTAACGAATGCCTGCTGAGCTGTTCTGTTTCTGTTTTTGACTGACCGGATTCTTCATGTTTCGAATCGTTTCTTTGGTGCTGCTGTTGTCGTTGGCTTCGACCCTTCTTGCACCGGCGTCGGCGGCTGATCGTCCTAACATTCTGTTCATCTTTCTGGACGACTTCGGCTGGCGCGATACCAGTTTTATGGGGTCCGATTTCTATGAAACACCTAATCTGGATCGGCTGTCGACCGAAGGCATGGTGTTCACTGATGCGTATTCCGCCGCGGCAAATTGTGCTCCAGCCCGCGCGTGTCTGCTGTCTGGTCAGTACACGCCGCGGCATCACATCTATAACGTCGGCACACAGCCGCGCGGCAAGGCAAAGCATCGCAAGCTGGAACACATCCCAGGCACGGACGTGCTTGATCCCGGCATCAGCACGTGGGCTCAGCAGTTGCAGAAAACCGGCTATGCCACGGCCAGCATGGGCAAGTGGCATCTCAGCAATGACCCGATTCCCTACGGGTTCGACATCAATGTTGGTGGTACACATTCCGGCAGCCCGCCGAAAGGTTACTACCCGCCGCACGGTAAAGCTCCGGGACTGGAAGATGCTCCGGATGATGAGTATCTGACTGACCGGTTAACCAATGAAGCGGTGAAATTCATTCACGGTCACAAAGACAAACCCTGGGCGCTGTACCTGACACACTTTGCGGTGCATACACCGCTGGACGCCCGAAAAGACCTGGTCGGAAAATACGAAGCGAAGCAGAAAGGCGATCTCCACAATCACGTCGCGATGGCCACGATGATTCAGGCGGTCGACGATGGCGTGGGAAAAATCCAGGCGACTCTGGAAAAACTCGGACTGGTTGAAAATACGGCGATCGTGTTCTTTTCAGACAACGGTGGCTATGGACCAGCGACTGATATGAAACCACTGAAGGGATACAAAGGTACCTATTACGAAGGTGGCATCCGCGTACCGTTCTTTGTGAAATGGCCTGGCGTTGTCCAATCAGGGACGCGTTCTGCCGAACCGATCATCGGTGTCGACATCTATCCCACGCTTTGCGAAATCGGCGGCGCGGTCATGCCGGAAGGCCAGCCAGCGGACGGTGTCAGCCTGGTGCCACTACTGACCGGCGCAAAAACTACGTTGGGCGACCGGCCACTGTTTTGGCATTTTCCTGCGTACCTGCAGGCGTATCAGGTATGGGACGAACAACGCGATCCGCTGTTTCGATCTCGCCCGTGCAGCGTCATTCGATCCGGAACCTGGAAGCTGCATGAGTACTTCGAAGACGGCGCTGTGGAACTCTACAACCTTGCGGATGACATCGGCGAAGCGACCGACTTGAGTACTCAGCAGCCAGATAAAGCCAAAGAACTGCTGGCGCGTCTGAATGCCTGGCGAAAAGAGATCAACGCAGTGGTTCCAACAGTGCTGAACCCGGAATACGACGCCGAAGACGAAGCTCGGGCAATCGCAGAAATTTCAACGCCCGGTCCCAGGCAGAAAAAGAAACGGTAGAGCGAATTACGAAATGTCGCAGCGAAAATCGTCCTGCGAAATCGACGCAATTAAATCGATCGCCTGGTGCACTCCGTTGGTGTACTTCGGCGTCCCGGTGTCGAACGTGATGCCACTGTTCAGCAACGTTGCCAGTCGATCGGCCACTTCGGAAAATCCAGCCGGTTTGCCCGTGAGCCGCAGACGTTTTTCCTGACGATCGTAGAGTCGCTTCCGGGCGATGCCGATCAGGTGTGTACCGGTCGCGGTTGCTTCGTTGACCGTGTTATAGCCGCCGCTGCCAACGATCACTGACACGGCTCGGATGACCTCCAGAAATGGCCAGATCGACACCGTCCTGGCTTTGGATGGCGGGCCGACCTGAGCAGTCGCCGTGTTCTTTGGAGCAATAAATCGAATGGCTGCAGATTCGAATTGCGCCGACAACTCATCAGCCAGCAACTGCATTTGCTGAATCTCGGCCAGCGTGCCGCAACCCATCACAACGACCACTGGCTTCGTCTGCGAATCGACCGCAAGTTTTCTGCGCGCTTCGTTTGGTGACAGCAGTTCTTTCGGTTCGCGAATCAGCCATGGTTCAGTCACAACGGCCTGGGAAGCCGACGAAAACGGAGCGGATTCTCCAGGCACAAGCACAAGGTCAAATTCCTTCAGGCTGCTTGCCAAATCGAACGCCAAACAATAGTCAGGATTCAGGTCTCGGTGAATCAACACCTTGCGGCAGCAGAGCCCTGGTAACACGTCCTTTAATTCGCCGCCCAGCCCGCGCGGAAAGGTGTCGACCACCAGCACGTCAAATTCACGTTGAGTCAGTTGCTCATGGACCCGTCGTGCCGTTTCGTCACGGCTTTGATCAGAGGCAATTCGGATCACTTCATGCCCGACGCCGAGTTCGCTGGAAATCGGCATCACATCAGCGAACGGACTATTCGTGAGAATGCAGATCTCGATTCCAGACGGAAGCACCGCGTTGCTCCGAATGGCAGCCCGTGCAAGTCCAGTGGCTCGAGTCAGATGCCCTGCTCCTCCGCCCAGAGCGTAGATCAGCCAGCGACGTTTTCCTGGTGACGATGACATCAGCTGGCGCTCATGTCACTCTCGAACGCGTCACCCGTGTCGCTGGCCAGTCCCTGACCATCGGCTTCTGTGAAATCGAACGGATCATGATCGCGCTGATGAAAGCCGCTATGATTGCCGTAGCCAAAATAGTAGCCACTGTAGAAATACGGATCGTTGTAGTCATCGTGCCTTGAATGCTGACTGCGTCCCGTGCGGTTGCCGCGTGACTTTTGTTTCTTGACACAACTTGTACACAAATATGATGAGCCGTCGGCATGAGAATGTTCCTGGCAAATCGGCTTTTGACATCCCGTGCAGGTTTCCGACGGCGCGTGGTAGCATTCATGGCTGAACAGAAAACCCGATTTTTCGTTGCACATTCCTGCGACCCAGTCATTCGCCATGATTGCATTCTCCATCAGTAACAGGCCGTGCTGAGATGGCCAAAAGGAATCGATTTGGTTCGCGGTTATCGTGAATGGAAAATGACCATGGTCATGAACGCGGCTTTGATGGCCGGCGAGTCTGTGACTTCGAGCCCAAGGCACGCGAAGGCCAGAGTCGAAACCTGATCTTTGGTGGACACAACCGTTTTGTCTGAGCTGTCGCGGAGTGACGTTTTACCATCCTTCAGTTTGATTTTTGACAGGCTGTTCTCGTTTCCGTCTTCGATCTCATATCCGTATTCGCGTTTCATCAGCTTGTAAATCAATCGCCCTTCACCGTCTTCGAACTTCCAGTCTCCGTCGCCCTGAGGCTGGAGCTTCCATAGCTCCTGACTTTGATCTGCATTTTCGACTTTGTACTTGCCGTCCGAATAGATCACGTAGCCCAGCACCACATTCTGTGCGTCTTTGATCTTGAGTTTCGCTCCGCTAACGTTGAAGCGAGCAATCTCTTTTTCATCCGCATCAACAAGCTTGGCGCCATCGTCTTCCGGCTTCACGGAAAACGCTGTCTTGCCATCATCATGTTTGAATTTGATCTTGGCCTTCAAACCAGCGACCGCTGCAGGTGCGTCCGGAGCTTCGGCCGTTAACGGAGCCTGTGACGCCGCAGCTGGCACGACGGTCTCAATTTCAGATTGCGGTCTGGCTTCCTGCGCCTCCTGCGTTCCACATCCCGGAATGCCACTCAGCAGAATAAAGACCAGGAACGCGGCTGAAACGCGGCCAGTTAATCGATAATTGAATCTTGTCATTGCGGTTTCTGCGCTTTCTTTGCGTTGTTCAAAAGGCCATAGAGGCACATCAGCTGCATGGCAATCCACTGTACACCATCATCGCTCTTCTCACGCTGATCTCGCGGATAGACCTTCCAGTTGTTGGTCGTTGTCGTGCGCAGAGTCAGAGACTCGTTATTTGCATCGAAGGCCTTTACCTGAATTCCCGGAGGCAGTCGAATGGTTGCGGGGTGAACGGATCCCGACAGTGCGGCAACTTCCGGGTATCGATGGGGCTTGATGCGGAGTGCCACAATCGCCTCGCTGGAAGCCTTGGTCTTATATTTGTGTTTCGTCTTTCCACTCGCGCTGCGTTTTGTTCGGTGACGATCCTGATGTTTTTGAATCATGGTGATGGT
This sequence comes from uncultured Planctomycetaceae bacterium, assembly GCA_937919915.1. Taxonomy (GTDB): domain Bacteria; phylum Planctomycetota; class Planctomycetia; order Planctomycetales; family Planctomycetaceae; genus Fuerstiella. The sequence goes on along the minus strand of CALFOL010000360.1, from coordinate 55 downwards.
GAACTTTGTCCCGTCCAACAGTCGGCCGGTCAGAGTCATCCACGGATCCACAAAG
>CALFOL010000359.1 GCA_937919915.1 uncultured Planctomycetaceae bacterium | reverse complement strand
GCGTAACCCCCTTTGATTGACGGGTTGGTTTAGATCATCGCTTTGGCGCGTTTGACGAGTTGCACAGGTAATCCCCAGGGATCCCGCAACATAGCAAACGTGTCGTCGCCCAGTTGATGAACGTCGGCAACGACAGTCGCGCCAGCGGCCTTCAGACGCGCGCAATCGGCGGCGACGTCTTTGGAAACGAATGCCAGATGCAGCTGGCCCGGAGGCATGTTGCGATAGTCCGGCAACGGCGCTTCTTTATTTCCGTAGATTTCGATCATTACGGTGCCGCCATCGTCTGCCAGAAAGTGAGCGAACGGGCTATCAACCGTGCGTCTTTGGACCGTCAGTCCAAGGTTCTCAACATACCACCGCGCCATCAATACCGGTTCTTCGACGTTGAATGCCGTGTGTTCGATCTTCATTCCGTTTCTGCCCTTGTAAACGTGTTTCATTTATTGTGTCATGACGAGTGCCAATCAAGACGCTTCGCATAGTAGCTGACCTCCATTCCTCTGCACATCCCTGCCGCCCATGCGTATTCCTGTATGCAACTTTGCTTCTGCTCGCGCTCTCAGCCTGCTGGTCGTGCTGAGCGTTGTGCTACCACCGTCTGCTGTTTTCGGCCAGGAGTCAGATTTTGCGGCAGTCCACAGCGTTCTGCGACGCGCGTGTTTTGAATGTCATGGTCCTGAACATCAGGAAGGCGATCTGCGATTGGATCGCCCTGCGGACGTGGCGGCAGCAGTCAGCATTGTTGCCGGTCGACCAGAAGACAGCGAATTGATACGTCGGATCACGCTGTCCAAAGGCCATGATGAAGTCATGCCTGCGATTGGGCAGACGTTGTCAAAGGCCGAGGTCGAGCTGATTCGAAACTGGATTCGCTCTGGTGCGCCGTGGCCGGATTCGTTTACGGCGGCCAGGCACTGGAGCTACATCGCTCCGGTGCGGCCACCTGTTCCTGATGTTGGTGACATCAGGTGGGGGCGGAACGCGATTGATGATTTCGTCGCGGCAAGACTTCAGGCTGAGCAACTGACACCATCCGTCGAAGCACCGCCGGAGACCCTGATTCGCCGGTTGTCCTTCGATCTCACGGGGCTGCCGCCATCGCCGGAAGAAGTCAACGCCTTTGCCGCAGATCCTTCTGACGAAGCGTATCTGCGCATCGTGAACGACCTGTTGAGCCGACCGCAGTTCGGCGAACGATGGGCACGACCGTGGCTGGATCTGGCGCGGTATGCGGATTCTCACGGCTTTCAACGCGATAATCTGCGAGACATCTGGGCGTATCGTGACTGGGTGATCCAGGCCTTGAACGATGACATGCCGTTCGACCGTTTCACGATTGAACAAATCGCGGGCGATCTGCTGCCGCACGCAACCGAATCGCAGAAGATTGCCACGGGATTTCATCGCTGCACACCAACCAATGTGGAGGCAGGGTCGCTGCCGGAGGAGACCCGCATCGAACAGGTCATCGACCGCGTCAATACGACGGGGGCGGTGTGGTTGGGGACGACTTTGGAATGTTGCCAGTGTCATGATCACAAGTACGATCCGTTCGCCGCGAAGGACTATTACGGCCTGCTGGCATTCTTCAACAGCACCGAAGCAGAAGCAGACCGCAAGAATCCGAAGCAGCCCAGTTCGATCGCGTTCAAGGGCCCCAGCATGCCCGTCAGCAACGCCGCCAGAACAGCAAATCGTGAAGCGCTGACCGCTCAGCAACAGACTGCCAAAGCGGAACTGAATTCTCATCGCTCCCGACTTTCGGCGGATCTCGAAACATGGGCGAGTGAATTCTGCGTTGCCACCGGCAACTCGCCGCGCGTGCACCCGCTGTCGTTGGTGTCATTTGAATCGTTGGGCAGCGATGATTCTTACCGGGTGCTGGATGATGGTTCCATTCTGCTGATCGGAAATTCACCGCCCGAAAAAGATCGGTACACGATCTCCGTTCGGACAAAGGTGAAGGACACTGTTGCATTTCAGCTGGATGTTCTCAAACACGATTCGCTGCCGGGCAAAGGGCCTGGGCGAGGCGATTCCGTTCGGACGAACTTTGTACTGACGCGATTCACTGCTCATGCGGCGGGCAGGGAAATCAAGTTCTCAACGGCCACTGCAGACTTTTCGCAGAAGGGCTGGGACGTTGCAGGAACGCTGACAGACAAGCCGAAAACGGGTTGGGCGGTCGCTCCGAAATTCGGCACAGATCACCAGGCACGCTTCGTGCTTTCTGATCCGCTGTCTGGCGAAGTCGAGCAACAGATCACATTCCAACTGACACATGATTACGGTGGAGCTCGCTCAATCGGCCGACTGAAGCTGTCGACCGTTACGGGAGATCTGAATACTGATTCGCCACCCGCCGACATCGCGAAGATTGCCCGCATGCCTGCAGTCGAGTGGTCGACGGCAGACCGCAAAACGCTGTTGGACTTCCGGATCCAGCAGGCTCCTGAAGCAAAAGCGATTTCTGCGCAGATCGAGGAGTTGAAAGAGCAGATCGCGAAGCAAACAGAGGACACGACGCTGGTCATGATCGAACTGTCGGAGCCGCGAATGTCCTATGTGTTTGAACGAGGTGATTACCGCACGCCCGGAGACACGATTACTCCGGCGACACCGCCAATTCTGCATCCGATGGCAGACGGTCCGCCAAATCGGCTAACGCTGGCGAAATGGTTGATGGATCCCGCGAATCCCCTGGTCGCGCGCGTTACGGTGAATCGTTGGTGGGCGGAAGTATTCGGACAGGGCATTGTCCCAACGGTCGAAGACTTCGGCCTGAAAGGCGACGCTCCGTCTCATCCAGATCTGCTGGACTGGTTGGCAGTGGAATTCGTAGAGGGCGGTTGGTCGATGAAACACGTGTTACGGACGATCGTGACGTCCTCCACATATCGTCAATCGTCCGCGATCTCTGTGCGGCATTCGCCGCAGGACGTGTCCAACAGACTCCTGGCACGCGGTCCGAGTTTTCGGATGGATGCTGAGACCATTCGCGACAACGCACTTGCTGTATCCGGCTTGCTGAATTTGAAACAGTTTGGTCCGCCGATTCGTCCGTATCAGCCAGACGGAATCTGGTCAAAAGTCGGCGGTGAGGCTTACAAGTACGTGGTTAGCCCTGGCTCAGAACAGCATCGCCGCGGCATTTATGTGGTTCTTAAGCGAGGGGCACCTTATCCGAGTTTCATCAACTTCGACGCATCGGCACGCCTGGCATGCACGGTCAAACGCTCACGAACAAACACGCCGTTGCAAGCACTCACTTTGCTGAACGATCCGGTGTATGTTGAAGCCGCGAAGTCTTTGGCGCTGCGAGTACTGTCGGAACACACCACTGCGGATAGTGCTGAACAGCTCGGCTATGCTTTTCAGTTGTGCACAGCGAGAACGCCATCACCGCATGAACTGGGAATACTGGCTGACCTGCTGGAAACTCAACGCAGCATAGGTCTCAATGATCACGCAGCCATAACGACGTTGGCAAACGGAACTGACCTACCGGATGGCGTCGACTCGGCAGAGTTTTCTGCGTGGTGTTCTGTCGCCACAACACTGCTGAATCTCCATGAAACGATCACCAAAGACTGATTCTCAGCCAGCCACTCAGCCGCGAAACAGGCAATCCGTATTGGAATAGATCGAAAGTTCAACAGGCTCTTCGGTCGGATCGTCGGGAGAGTATGCGTTTTTCACACCATGTACGATCATCGCAAATCCTGTGAGATAGATGGCCGCCAGAATAAACAAGATGGTGTTCATTAATGCCCCTTGTACCCGGCATGCGATGTTCCACGCCGTATCGTTCTGCAACCCGTGAGAATTGCAATCTGCAGATTCAACAACCAATGGCCAGGTGATGTTGTCTATCGGCCGCTCACTGGCCTCACTGTCGCAATATTAGGTTGTGCATTGAACGAGGCAAGTGGTTTCAGTGATTTCACGCGAATCGACCAGCGTTACCGTCCTATCTAACATGCAAGTCGGGTGTCCGAAGTCCGTCTGAAATGACTGCGTAAGATGAATGACTGCGGGTTTCTCCCCGGTACACAGCGCTTACGTTTTCCTGTGTGCGTGGCAGTCGTCGCCAGACCGCGGATTTGTAGTCCTTTGTGATGATTTCGCCAGGCAGTTCTGATGGAGATTTCCTGGAGTGTAGCAGCCCAATTGTGGTTGCGGTCCATGACGATCTGCAGAGCACGGCTTCGCGCCCCGATGATTCGCGATTGTTGTGTGCCACGTTACAATGATCCCTCCGGGGGCGTTTAACAGCTCGCATTCCACTTCACAGCAGAGCACCGGTCTTCCCAACTGGACAGGTCAATCGATTCAGCGGCTGCGATTCCCCTGGAGTTCTGGCTGATCTTGAAAATTCCATAGTAGAAATCGCAGTGATTATCGTTCCTGTCGTGCGTGAAAATCTGATTCTCCACGACATCATCTCTGACAGGTTCAACCGGACGGCCTTCGAACAGGAGAATGAGAATAGTCATGTTCTTGCAAACTCAAACC
>CALFOL010000358.1 GCA_937919915.1 uncultured Planctomycetaceae bacterium | reverse complement strand
CGGCTCTCAATCATCAAACCGCGCGGTAAGTCAGACACTAATTAGATCCCCGATTACCGTACGCCATTCGGTAACTTGATTGTGCGTGACGAGAGCTTTGATCGAAAATCGGCCGCCGAGGGATGTCGCTGGAGCTACGAGCAGAATCTCGCAACAATCACCGCCTGGGTTTCCCGATGTCTGAATCTCGTATTGGCTATTACAAATGTACTTCATGAGTCACTCCGGTTTCGTTGCTGCCATCACCGGCATCGTTGTTGCATGTTTTTGCGATGCCAGCCAGGCAGCTGATCGTCCGAATGTGCTGTTCATTGCGATCGATGACCTGCGCACGGAACTCGGCTGCTACGGGTTACCGTACGTTGACAGTCCGCATCTTGATCAACTGGCGCGGGAAGGGACGTTGTTTAACAATCATTTCGTGCAGGTAGCGACATGTGGTGCGTCGCGGTATGCACTTTTAACCGGGCGCAGTCCGGCAGAATCCGGAGCAGTCAACAACGCCGCCATGTACTCTGGGTCGACTGCGCTAACGTCCGCAGAGCAACCCGGCGCTCAATCGATGCCCGAACTGTTCCGCCGTAGCGGCTATCACACCACGCTGATCGGCAAGATCTCTCACACGGCAGATGGTCGCGTCTATGCATACGACGGAAAGGGCAATGGAGCGGACGAAATCCCGCTGGCCTGGGATGACAAAGCCACGCCGCTTGGTTCATGGAAACGCGGTTGGGGTGTCTTCTTTGCCTACGGCAACGGTCGACACAGAGAGGACGGGAAGGGACACAACGACCTGATGGAATTCTCGGTCGAGAATGACGACGATCTGCCCGATGGCTTAATGGCGAACGTTGCCATCGAAAAGCTGAAAGGTCTCGCGAAGTCTGATAAACCATTCTTTATGGGGCTCGGCTTCTTTAAGCCGCATCTGCCTTTCGTCGCACCGAAACAGGATTGGGAGGCCATGAAAAATCGAGACATCCCGGCTCCTCCGCATCCGGAAAAAGTCGACTCGCCACATTGGCACAAGAGTGGAGAGTTCTACAAATACGAGTCCACGATTACGAAGACGCACCCGCTGAGTCCACACGACACGGAGCTCGCCCGCAAAGCGTACCTCGCCTGCGTTCGTTACGTCGATCGCCAGGTTGGCCGAGTGCTTGCGGGACTGCACGAAGCCGGGGTGGCAGACAACACCATTGTTGTGGTCTGGGGCGATCATGGCTGGCAGCTTGGCGACAGTGCACTGTGGGCCAAGCATACGCCGTTTGAGCGTTCAAATCACAGCACGCTGATCATTCGAGCCCCCGGAGTCTCACGTCCCGGTCAGGCCTGCGATGCTTTGGTGGAATCGATCGACCTGTATCCGACGCTGATCGATTTATGTCAACCGTCATTTCAAGAAACAGTACACCCCTTAAATGGAGTCAGCCTGAGGCCGCTGTTAGATGGCTCGGCCGACTCCGTAAAACCAGTCGCAATCAGCTACTGGCGAGACTCGATCAGCGTCCGCAGCCCCACACATCGCCTGATCGTCACGCGCGACAAACGTGGCAGGGACGGGCATACCGAACTGTATGATATTCGAAAAACACCCGATCCTATTGCCAATATGGCTAATGCCCACGCAGACCTGGTGTCTGAGCTCTCAGCGTTTCTGCCGAAGAAACGCTGATATGCCTGGTAGACACTGCAGGCTGCAACGTCTGCACGCACCAGCAAAATCGAATGTTTCATCGAAAGGCCGATGCGACAAGAATGGTTTGACCCTTCGTGACGTGCGTCGTAGACTTAATCCGAGTGGTTCCCGTATTTTACGTTCGCGTGAGCTGGAGTTAACCCTCTCCAATCTCTTCCCTTCAGGTTCTGACAATGAAAATAATTCCGTCCATTGCTGCATTGATTGCATGCGCTGTCGCGGCATTTCCGTCATCGGACTCGGCACTTGGCCAAACTGACCCCAGTCAGTCTCGAACGCTGAAAACCGCAGACGGTTGGCCCATCCATATCAATTACTATGAATCAACCGGTGGCAAAGAGTCTCCCGTTGTGATTCTGTTCCCTGGTGTGGAAGGCAAAGATGCCAGCATGACTCGCAAAGTCTGGACAGGCGCGGCCACTGCGCTTCACAAAAAGCAATTCGCTGTGGTGACCGCGGATCTGCGTAAGCATGGCGATAGCCTGCCGGAGGTGGAAGACAACAAGTTGGCCCGACTCACAACACTTGGCAGCAACGACTACGCATTGATGGCGACTCAGGATCTGGAAGCGATCAAGGACTTTCTATTGCAGGAGCATCAAAGCGAGAAGCTGAACATCAGAAAGCTGGGCATCGCGACTGCGGGCTCGGGGTGTTTGGTGGCGGCGGCATTTGCTCAATTCGACTGGGCCAAAAAGCCATGGCCTGATAGTTCCAACCTGTTACTACGGACTCCCAAAGGGCAGGACGTTCGCGCGTTGTTCATGTTGAGCCCCAAGACAACCGTTCGCGGCATCAATGCGACAGCAACAATCCGGGCCATCGCCGCGTATCCGATCGCCGCTCACATTTGGTTTAATCCTGGCGTCCGCGAGGAAAAAGCGGACGCAGAAAAGCTCTTCAAATATCTTGAGATCAAAGACCCGGCAATGGGGGACGTTCGAAAACTGAACGAAGGTCCGGAAGACGAAACCGGGAAAGTCTTTTCCGCCGAAGGGCTGCTGCAGGGCAAAGCCGCTGCGGTGATGGAAAAAAACATTACGGAATATTTTGATCAGAATCTTACGAAGCTGGAAAGTCCATGGAAGTCACGCAAAAGCCGGCTGTTTGAATGACTCTGAAGAGTTCGGACGGACGTCTTTCTCTGTAAGAATTTCACGACTGAACAATAACGATAATCCGCGGGTACCGGATTCGTGGCGGACGACAGACTCATGGCATTTGTAACACTATCTGTGCTTGAAGGGCTGGAACGAGGCCGGATCTACGAAGATCTGGCGACTCCGGTCAGCATCGGGCGTGAAGAGGACAACCTGATTCAGCTGAACGACGAACGCGTCAGCCGGATTCATGCCAAGATGCAGGAAGATCGTGGTGAGGTGATTCTGACAGACCTGAACAGCACTAATGGCAGTCGAGTGAACGGCCATCCAGTGCAGTTGCGAGTCCTGCAACCCGGTGATCATGTTCAGATTGGTCGATGTACTTTGTTGTACGGAAGCGATGCACAAATCGCTGAACATGCTCGAGAGCTGGGCGTTGAAGTTGCTTCTCTGACTCCGTTAAGCCACATCGCTGATCCTTCGCTGTCCGGGTCGTCTGATTCGGGCGTGGAATTTCATCTGGCGAATGACTTTCAGCCGGAAAATCTTCGAATGCCCCTTTTTCCAGGCGGCCCGCCGGTGTTACCCCAGCACCTGGAACCCGGGCAGCGAGCTCGTGTGAGTGACGTGCTGGCTTACATTCACGAACGTATGCGTGATGTTTCGTTTGAAGGCTTGCAGTCCGAGCAGAACGGTGCGGACGCAGTCATCGAGGTCCCATGGCAGAACTGGCAGAACATGTTGCAGCTACAGCGAGACCTCGCTGCCTATTTGCAAAAGATCGCAAATCCCGAATAGGAATTGTGAGACGCTGGACGAGTTCCCCACAAGGAGCTCGTAGGGCTGCCGCGCACGCAAAGGGCCACCGTGACGACCATTCTGATTGCCGCTCAACAGGAAGACGTTCAGAACCTGTTGCCCTGGGCTGCCCATATTTCGGCGTCGCGAAATGCAGACCTGATCCTGCTGCTGACTCAGCGAAAAACTGGCGAGACGCGATTCGTTGACCTGCAGAAGAAGCAGGATGTGGACGAGTCGGAGTTTACAGCCGCCGCTCGAATCGCTGTTCAGGATCTAATCGCAAAGCCTGCCAACCACAGCGAACTACCGGCTCCGGTATCCGTGAGACTGCTTCAGATTGTTGGAGAGCGATGGGCTGACGACGTTGCGGCAAAGCTGCAGGAATTGAAACCCACGCTGTTGATTGTTCCGGCGCCGACGATTTCCAAAGATCAGTCTGCAAGTGATGACTGGCAGACTTCGCTGCTGTCGGCTGTTGACTGTGACGTTATCCTGATGCGAGACGACGATGTCTGTCTTCAGCATCAGTTGCGAGCGGCCGTGTTCCTTACCGACAATGCTGACAATGAAGCCGCGCTGATGTGCGTCTCGAAACTTGTGGATTCCGTCGGAGGAGCGGCCACTGCCGTTTACATTGAGCCAAAGGTTGGCGATGACGCCGTATCCGTAGGACGGCATCAGCTCCGCAACGAGTTGAAGCGGTCGCTTCGGACCAGCGACAGGGATCTGTTTAAACATCGAGTGATCGTTGCCGGCAGTATTGATGAAGCGTTTCGCGAGATTTCGCCCGGCGACTTCGACATTCTGCTGATGGGGACGCGCGACCTGGTTGAGATGCGTCGCTTTCTGCAAGCCAGTCACGCGAAGACAACGAAAGACAGCGTTCCTCTGCCTGCCGTTGCTGTCATCAAGAAAGGCGAGTCACTCAGTAACCGTTTGTTGAGTCGTGTTGACCGCAGGCTGCGAGCGTTCGTTCCTCAGTTGTCACGCACTGAACGTGTCGAACTGGTGTCTCGCATTCAGGATAGTTCGAAGTGGGACTTCGACTTCATCTTTTTGATCAGCCTTGCCACTCTCATTGCCTGCTTCGGTCTGGCAGAGAATTCGGGTGCTGTGATCGTGGGTGCGATGCTGGTCGCTCCATTGATGACGCCGATTGCAGGTGTCGGATTGGGTGTCGCTCATGCCAATGCCTTCCTGACGAAAGTCGCTTTTCGCACCGCGGTGCGTGGCTTTGCGACGGCTGTGATTCTCGGAATACTGTTTGGGTTATGCGTCCAGGGCTGCAGTTACTTCAACATGCTGGATTCATTGCAGGTGGCCACGCACTCCGATCTTCCCGATGCCAATGACGCAACCGTCTCTGTCTGCACGTTCCCTCAGGAGATGGAAAACCGCACGCGCCCCCAGTTTTATGATCTGCTGATCGCGCTCACGAGTGGTGTGGCGGCAGCCTATGCGATGGGGCGTCCGAATCTCTTTTCTGCGTTACCGGGTGTCGCCATTGCGGCCGCGCTGGTGCCGCCGATAGCGACTTCGGGGATCGCTTTCGCTTACGGCGACTTTGCCAAAGGCGGTGGGGCTTTGTTGCTTTTCCTAACAAACATGGTGGCCATCATTCTGGGGACGTCACTGATTTTTCGTGCCGTTGGAGTACGGTCTCAGAAAGAGGGCGCAGACGGAGCCCGGTGGCCGCGTCATGTCCTGCTGTTGCTGGTTTTGCTTAGTGTGCTGATTACTGTTGTTATCGAATTCAACAATCGGGCGGTCTCCACAGT
>CALFOL010000357.1 GCA_937919915.1 uncultured Planctomycetaceae bacterium | reverse complement strand
GAGAGTCTGACGTCACGAGTTTCTGACAACGCTGGCAATATTCAGTTTGAAACGACACGTAAACTTTGCTGACCCATTTTCAGATCAACCCCGGCGCGTTTCCTTGTGGTCCGCAGTGTAGCGGTAATTCCTTGATTGTCCCTTCGCAGTGCACTGGTTTCTCAAGCAGGAATTCAGCAAAATCGTCTGACAGACTCTGCCTTTGTGAAAGTCCTGCTACGCGGAATCTATGTATTATCCAATAAACAAAGGGCTTCAGCGAATATCAAGGATGCCATAGAATCCCCTGGAGCATAATCGGTAACACCACGCCGTCACTTGCCGGACAGATAACAAATTAGAGTTCTTCACGATCACATCGAAATCGTGACCTGCGTCCAGGGCCCATTCTCTTTCCCAGTCAGCTCAGCCTTCATGAAACAGCGTCACCTGATTATCGGCATCGTGTTTTGGCTGGCTGCCGTTGCCTTGGGCCTTTTCCTGCTGCGTACAGAGCTCGAAGCCCAATCCAGCAGTGTAAGTGCCCTGACGTCAGACGTGCAGCGCTGGATGACCGGAAAAAAATCGAAACTGAAATCCCTGGGCGCACACGAATTCCAGATCGCTCTTCACGATCCGATTTTTCTTAGCCTGAATGACGGCTCATTCAAGCAGGTCGGTGTCGTCACCAATCTCAACGGCACCGACAAACGTGACGCGATGTTCACGAAAATTGCGGAAGTTCAAATCTACTCAGATGCAATCGCCAGTTTCCCGGATGGATTTCAGCTCGAACACCACACAACCCCCATGTCGCTGGACTGGGTCGTAAAAACAATGATTCCGGTCGAACGCCAAAAGGAAATCGCCGCACTGATTTCTGACGAATGGCGACTGCAACGCGCCGAAGTGATGGAGAAGCTACGTCCGGTAATACGCGAGGGATTGCAAACAGCACTGGATACCGTGGAAGCAGAACTGCCCAAAGTTCTGCGAAGTCACAGAGAAGAATTCCATGCCCTGGGCGACCGTTACCAGGCCGAAATTCTGAAAGCGGAAATCATCCCGCTGGTTCGCGAAGAAATCCTGCCCATTGTGGAAGAAGTAGCCGTTCCTGTGGCGACAGAAGTCGGTAAGAGTTTGTGGAAACGAGTTTCACTGTGGTCGTTTACATGGCGCTACGTTTACGATAAATCACCACTGCCGAAGAAGAACGCCGTCAAAGAGGAATTCCAGCGATTTTTGGATGAGGAAGCCTTGCCGGAGCTGAGGTCGAGATCCGATCAGTTCATCGAAATGACGGAAACCATCGTCAAGCGCGCCATGGAAAACTCGAAAGTGAAAGAGGTGCTGAAACGCAATGTGAAACGCGTCATCGAAGATGAAGAAATTCGCCAGCTGGTGTGGATGGTGGTCAAAGAAACAGTGGTTGAAAACGAAACCCTGCGATCGGCGCTGGAAGCCCACATGAAAGACCAGGAAACGCGTGCCGCCGTAAAACTGGCGGGCAATCGACTGGAACCGGTCGTCCGAGAAATCGGCGACATGATTTTTGGCTCGCGCGAAACCGGTATCACGCCCGAATTCTCCCGGATCCTGCGTTCTCAGATTCTGACCAAAGATCGTCGATGGTTTGTGATGAAACCGGCACAAACCGAATTCGACGGCGACGGGACCGTTGCGATTGTGGATGCACAGACGCCAATGATCTACCCTATGGCCTTCGGCGGCACAGACCAAAGTCCACTCACTCCGCAGGACTAAGCGACACCCGCATTCCTTTGTGACTCCAGATCGACAGGGCGGAAGCTTGTCTCACGTCAACGCAGACATTTGATCACTATGACCAACGATGAATCTTCAACATCCAGCGGTACAGAAATCCAGCTGCGGGAGTTCTATCTGACAGCTGGTGGAAAGACGCTGTTGAAGGACGCATCGGCAGGCTTTCCCGCAGGCAAACTGACGTTGATTCTGGGTTGCAGCGGAGTCGGAAAATCACTGCTGCTGAGAATTCTCGCCGGGCTGATGGACGAAGACCACCCAGCCATCAAATACGGCGGAGCAATTGAATTCACCACTGCAGAGGGAACAACGATCGACCGCGATCACATGAAACATCCCGTGGCAGTGGTCTTTCAGAGCTTCGCATTGTTCGATGAACTTACGCCATCAGAGAACATCGAAATTGCGATTGAGCATTCGTCAGATACTAAGACGACTCATGCCGCGGCGAAGCAAACTGCGACCCGGTTACTGCACGACCTGGGAGTGCCCAGCGATCGTCCAACGTCTGTTTTAAGCGGCGGACAACAGCAGCGGCTGGCGATCTCGCGAGCCATCGGAATGCAGACCGACGTGGTGCTATACGACGAACCTACATCAGGACTGGACACGAATACGGCGAAACAGGTTGCCGAGCTGATTCGTGACACACAGACCAAATTCCAGCGGACGTCAATCATTGTGACGCACGACTATGCTGGTCTGCAGCATATCGCCGACCATGTCGTGCTGTTAAATCATCACAACCGAACCCTGCAAAACGTACCACGCGATCAGTGGTCCGAACTGCCAACGTTGCTGGGAACTCCGCCCGAAGTCGATGCGGTCATTGTGGAGCATCATTCGATCCCGTCGCGGGTTCTCACCATCTGTCAACTAGCGTTGTCCACATCCGGTGAATTCGTCGAACAACTCCTGCTGTTACCGTTGGCGTTGCTGCCAATGTGGAGAAGCTTTCGCTGGGGGCGCCGTATCACCTGGCACTATCTGAAACTTGTCGCCGGCTGGTCTGCGTGGTTTTATATTTCCATCGCGGGAATGATCATCGGCTTCGTGGCGCAGGACTTTATCTTTCGCTACCTGCCGTTTCGTCAATACACCGAACCCTTGCTGATCGAAAACCTGCTGCACGCAACGGGATTTTCGCTGTACCGATTTCTGGTGCCGATCCTGTGTACGATATTGATTGCCGCCAGATCCGGTGCGGCGGTGGCTGCAGATGTCGGCAGTAAGGTGTATGGTAATCAGCTGGACGCGATGAAGACGATCGGCATGGATCCGTGGCGAACTGTACGGACGCCGATTCTGTATGCTTTCCTGATTGGGACACCGCTGCTGACATTTCTTAGCTACGGTGTCGCCAGTCTGACGAGTGCTGTGGCGTTTCTGGCGACTCATGCCAGCGAGGGCGTTGGCTTTTGGGACTTTCACTTTCACAAAGAACTCCGACTTCCCGGAGCCATTTTCTACAAAGGAACCGGTTGGCTGTTCGCCAAACTGCTGACCTGCGCTGTGGGGATCGCGTTGATTGCGTGGAAGTGCGGAACGTCTCCCAAACAATCCGCACCGGATATCAGCAAGGGCGTGACGCAAACGATTCTGTGGTCGACACTGTTCACATTGATGACTCACTTTGTATTCTCGCTGCTTGAATTCAACGCTCCGCAGTAGGGCTGGGCGACCGTATCGTTAGAGACGACCGCAATGATTCTGCACGTTGACATGGATGCCTTCTATGCGTCTGTCGAAGAACGGGACGATCCATCTCTGCGTGGCAAGCCGTTGATTGTTGGCGGAGCGCCGGATGGTCGAGGAGTTGTCGCGGCTGCCAACTATGCCGTCCGAAAGTTCGGCGTACACAGTGCGATGCCAACATCAAAGGCACTGCTGCTGTGTCCGCACGCCAACGTTCTGCATCCGCGGATGGAGCACTATGCTGAAATTTCGCAGAAAATCCGCGAAATTTTTCACCGCTACACGCCTGAGGTCGAGCCGTTGTCTCTGGATGAAGCGTTTCTTGACGCCACGGGCTGCGTGCAGCTGTTCGGATCTGTGGAAACGATCGGCCGCGCGATCAAGCAGGACATTTGGGACGAACTCAATCTGATTGCATCTGTGGGCGTTGCCCCCAATAAGTTCCTGGCAAAGCTGGCCAGTGACATGGACAAGCCAGATGGTTTCACCGTGATTCAGGCGGACTGCGTACAGAACGTTCTGGATCCCCTGCCGGTCACTCGCATCTGGGGAGTTGGCAAAGTGACCAAACAGATGTTCGACAAGATCGGAGTTACGACGATCGGCGAACTACGCCTGTTGACCGTCGAACAACTGCGACAGACCTTCGGACAAAGCGGCGAACATTTCTGGCGTCTGGCACGGGGAATTGATGATCGCGAAGTGATTCCTGATCGAGCCGCAAAATCGATCTCGCACGAAACCACGTTTCCAGCAGATATCCGCGACATTGATGTGCTGCGTGCCTGGTTACTGGAGCTAACCGAACAGGTGTCCCGGCGACTTCGTAATAACAACATTCGCGGGCGTACCGTTCAGCTGAAGGTTCGTTACGGAAACTTCGACACGATCACTCGCTCGAAGAGTCTCACGGAGCCAACGAACGTCACCGATCAGTTGTGGGCGGTGGTCTCCGAACTGTTTGCGTCCGGATTGCCCGCCCGGCCGCTGATTGTGCGGTTAATCGGGATGGGTGTCTCGAACCTGCAACCGACGCAGGCCGTTCAGCGTAGCCTGTTTGACGATGCAGAGACGGACGATCGCGGTGCGAAACTGGACGCTGTAGCCGATCAGATCCGCAATCGCTTTGGCAACACATCGCTGCGCCGCGCGTCGACGTTTCAGCATAAGGCGAAACACAAACCGCGACCTCGCCCGGAATAGTGACGGACTGCGTCGCTCTGGCCGCTCGCCTGCGAACATCGGCGCATAGACAAGCCGGAAGTAGATGCTTCCGGCTTGCGTTGATTCTGACCAGTTCCGAACCGCTAAATTACTTTACGGTGGCATTGAACGTTCGTGCGGATCGAGGAGTCACGCCGTAGGAAATCGGCTGCACGGGGACTCGGCCTGTGTGTGAATTCAAAATCACAGGAACCTGGGCCGACTGTGCCGGCCATTCGTGATCTCCAAAGACGTCACCTGCAGGCGACGCGATGACGGGAGGTTGAAACGTCGGAGCCGTGTAATACGGAGTCTCAAACGATGGAGTTGCATACGACTGCGTGGCATATGTTGGCTGTGCATACGCGGTCTGCGCGGGCATCATCCCGTTGTAAGCCGTTGTTGGATTCATCACGCCGCCGTATACCGGAGCTGCATAAGCGGTTTGAGCTGGCTGGTAACCATAAGCTTGTTGATAGCCGAACTGTTGCGGTTGATACGCCACTGCTGCCTGCGGCTGGTACGCCACACTGGCGGTCGGAGCAGGCCGATATTGAGTTTGATAGGTGGTCTGTGGCACATACTGAGTCACAGCGCGGTAGGTCGTGACTGGCACCTGCACAGCAGTCATTGCTTGTTGCTGTGGAACGGGAAGGGCACCGGTGCAATTCGAACAACCTGGGTTTACTGGTGCCATCTGTTGAGGGTACGCCATCTGTTGAGG
>CALFOL010000356.1 GCA_937919915.1 uncultured Planctomycetaceae bacterium | reverse complement strand
GCATACGCGGGTCGTGGCGCTGCTCTTCAGCTTCAGACTGCCAGGCCAGCGCATGGAAAAATCGCGGCTGCTGGCTCGTCAGTTCCAGCACCAGCATTTCCGCCACGGCCGCATGATCGGGTTCCTGAACCTGCATCTGCCGAATTACGTACAGGCTGACGAGCAACGGCAGCACGCTCACCAGCACCAGCCCCACGTCGTAAATCGCGGCCGCCAGCAGTGGGTCACGAATCCGTTGTGTGGCGATCTGTCGTCGTTCCTGTTCCAGTTGATCACGCCCGACATCCACACGGGAACGCTGATCGTGCAGCTGCGACGTCAGCTCCGCTTGAGCGGCCAGCAGTTCCCGACGCGCGGTGGCATCCTGCACCACCAGTTCCTGCGCGGCCTCAGCCAGTTGTCGGCTGCCCGCCACCACCGCTTCAGATTGTTCGGCCATGCGATCATTCTGCTGCCGCTGCTCGGTCATGGATTCACGAGCAAACTCCGCTAGTCGCTGGTCCCACAGATCCGGCGGCTTACCGCACCCTATGATCACCAGCGTGAACATCAGTAGCACATACATCGCGACGGGACGCAGCAGAGCTCGCACTTCCATCATCAGCATTTCTCCAAAGGTTAAACAGTCGGGACAGCAAAGATTGCAACGCCCGTCGCAGTCGAATTTCACGAGCCCAGCCCAGTGTCAACAACACAGCCAGCACACTGCCGGCCGCCACCACAACCACAATCATCCACATCTCCTTCCAAAAGAGGGAAAACACAAACACGAAAAAGCCCCGCGACTCCAGACAGAATCACGGGGCGGGGAAATTTGCGTTTACCGAAATCACGAAGTGAGGCACCGTCAACACGGCGCCAAATCATGGCATCACCTAAACACATAAATGAAGGTATCTGCCCGAGACGGTCGCCGCGGACATTCAACAAAACGGCAGCCTGGTTGGCACATAGAAATGCTAAGGCTTTCCTTCACGTAATAATGACACCGATCAGACAGGAATTTAGGTCCTCAGCCTGTTTTAAAAGGCTGCCACCTGTGACTGTATCCATCACTGAACGTGAGGCGGCGTGACAACATCGATCGATTCACGTCAGCTATTGCAGAGTTCCAGGATGAACTTCAGTCTGCGGTTGTGGAGTTGGACGAGCACTCTGACGATATGCGACGTTCCGCTCGGCGCCGGCTTGGAGACCTGTTCAATTCAGCCGGCTACCCGGCGTCGGTGAGAGATTCCTTCGAGTTAAGCTTCGATTTTCCGTCTGTCGACCCACCCGCTTACCTGCGGAGCCTGAACCCGGAGTTAGACCAACAGGAGTGTCATCGCATTAAACAGCGTTTCGATGAAGCTATTCGGCTGACAGAAGCCTCGTTCACTGAGGTACTGGCCAGGCTGGTTGATCATCTCGCCGAGCGACTAAGTGGCGACGATGACGGCAAGCCGAAAATCTTCCGAGACTCCACAGTCAAGAACCTGAGTTCTTTCTTTGACAGGTTTCAGTCGCTCAGCATTCATTCTGACGAGCAATTGGACGAACTGGTAGAACGGACACGCGATCTGATGAACGGTGTGGATCCGACAGGACTGCGCAGGAATTCAGCCGTGCGACAACAGATCACGAACGGATTGGTAAACGTTCAGGCGTCGTTCGACCAGTTGTTGGTGGATCGCCCTCGTCGCAACATCCTTTGGCGACCCCGGTAATGACAATGCAATTTGTTATTGAGCCCGACGGGATCGTGGGGTGCGTCTATCGCGGAATGTCATAGTCCCGCCCAAGCAGACGCTGCAGCCAGGGAAACAGCTTCAGGACGTCCTCTCGCATGATCTGTCAACTTATTCGACTTGCGCGAGATTCGGTGAGTTCGCCGCGGGCAACTTTCTCGGCAAATGCTTACGTCAGGCTTTGTCGAGTGAATTCGGTCGTGCCGTCAACGCCCCGGCGTTATTCGTGTCTGCGCCCCAGCGAATACGGTTGGCTTTGACTAGCAGCGTGTCCGGATACCCGTTTCCCCCTGGATATCATTG
>CALFOL010000355.1 GCA_937919915.1 uncultured Planctomycetaceae bacterium | reverse complement strand
GTTTCGTCTTGCGGCCGAAAAGAGCCGCGAGGTCCAGGTTGTAAATTCCCAAATTGCGGTGGCTGAAGTTCGTGTGCAGGCCTTGCAGGTTCTCCAGAACGAAGGCTTTGCTTCATGGTGGGAAACAGAGCCTGCCAAAGCAGCGCTGCAGGACCTGCAAACGGAAGTTCAACGTCTGAAACTGATCGGCCGGATCAACGCTTTGAGTCTACAGATTGTCGAACAATCGGAACCCATTCTTTCGACGGATCGGACGCTGGCAATGTCGCCTTAACTTAATGTAGTGCCTCACGCAGTTGATGAATCAGTTGCCTCCATCATTTGATCCGATACCAGGGGCGGGAATCTCCACGCCGTTGGCGTCGGGTTCAACGGCGAAGCTTATCGGAGACTAACCGATACCGATTTTCCTGCACCAGAGTCGCCCGACTCTGGACCTGCACACAATATTCAACAGGGACACCTTCATGAGATTCTATTCCATCGCCCTCGCCACGATTTGCTGTCTGTCGTCGCAAACATTCGCTGGTGATCAGTCGCATCCGTATTATCCGTCAATTCGCTCGGCTCATTCGTCACTCGCCGCAGACTCGCCAAAATGGTTTCCTCCAGGTTACGGATATGTACAGCCGCATTCCCTGGTCTCACAACAGACCTTAGTGCCCTATCTGTCATTAAGAGCAGATGCTCCTTTTGAACCGTATGCATTTCGTGATGTGAAGCAGTCGGCGCCCACTCAGTACACGTACAACTGCGCTGGTCGCGTCTGGCCGGTGCCCGGTGATGTTCCCGGATTCCGAATCGACGCATTGCAAAACTACGGCAATCTGCCGTCAGCTGCCGGCATTCCCTGGTAACGTCTGTCCTCGCGCGTGACGGTTCGTGGAAGGCTGCTATGATAAGTTGAACTTCCTCAAGAGCCCGCGATGCTATGCCCAACCGTCCTCTGATTGCGTTAACCGCCGGTGATGTTGCCGGGATCGGCCCGGAAATCCTGCTCAGAGCACTGCGGGACCCAGCCATCCAGGGCGCCTGCCACGCGCTGGTGCTGTGTGATCCAGTGATCATGCAGCGCGCTGCGGAACTCTGCGGCGCAGGCGAACAGAACCCGATTGTGGTCGTCGCTGAGTCACCGCAAAGCCACGATGCTCTGCGTCAGGCACTGATCGCTGCAAACGCAGACGGAAAAATTCTGTGCTTCAATCCCGCGGGCAACACAGCTGGCGACGCACCGACCCGACAAGTCAGCGTCGCTGCGGGAGACGCGGCGTTTCGATATCTGACCAGTGCAATTCGGCTGGCAACTTGCGGTGTCGTTGATGCGATTGCGACGGCTCCGCTTAACAAAGCCGCGTTGCATGCAGCGGGTCACGATTTTCCCGGGCATACGGAAATTCTGGCTCAACATTGTGGCGTCAATGAATTCGCGATGATGCTGCACCTGCCGGAATCACGAATCGCTCCGCTGCGAACACTCGTTCGCACGGCCGCCGACACGAGTGAACCCGGGCAGCACGGATTAAGCATTGCACACGTGACGCTGCATACATCAGTGGCCAGTGTGCCACATCTGTTGACGACGCAGGGGATCGTAGACACCGCCGAACTGATGCACAAGTTCCTAAAGCGGATCGGTTGCGACAGGAACGCCGTTGCGGTTTGTGCATTGAATCCTCACGCGGGCGAGTCAGGTTTGTTTGGCGACGAAGAAGCCCGCATCATCGAACCGGCTGTGCAGCAACTTCAGAATCGTAAAACCAATCTCAATATCACTGGTCCGCTGCCGGTCGATACGTTGATTCGTCGAGCTGTCGCGGGCGAGTTCGACGGTGTGGTGGCGATGTATCATGACCAGGGACATATCCCGATCAAGCTGATGGGCTTCGACGCGGCTGTGAACATTACGCTTGGGCTACCGATCGTTCGCACCAGTCCGACTCACGGCACAGCATTCGATCGGGCCTGGAATCCGAAAACGCCCGCCGATCCAGCTGGTATGATCGAAGCGATTCTGATGGCCGCCAAATTATGCGAGCAGTCCCGAACGCCGTAATGTGCAGGACTTAAGCATTCGCTTATCTGTTTTCGCACATAACAACCTGCGAATTGTCCTTGCCCTGCAGACTGTGGCTTTCATTGATATGTGCGTTTCATTGTGGGCGGGTGCTTACTTCCAGATTTCCCACCACTTCTTCGGTCCCTGCGAAACATGGCGGCCATTCAGACCGATCACCTGATCCGCTGCGTTGAACTCCACAAGCAGCGCTTCGTCACCACGAGTCGCCGTCATCCGACGTGCAACGGTGTCCATTGAGAATCCCTGATCTTCCAGCAGACCAGCGATCATGGCACGCTGGTCGACTCGAAACATCGTAGCGATATCCGTCGCCGCCCGCTGCACAATTTCCAAAGACACACGATCGTTACGTTCTTCCGGAAGGTTCTTCAGCAGGAAGTAAACCGCTCCGCCTTCATACGGTCCGCGAAAGTAGCAACTGTTATCGTCCAGGGCGGATGCGACCATCGCCAGCGCATGCGCGTCAGCCTGCTCCAGCGGAAATGTGGCTTCGGTGAATTCCGAGATAGCCTGTTCGACGCCCATTTGCTGCAGTCGCTTCGCAACCGCCATGGATTTTTCAGCAGGCTCGATGTCTTGATTTGCCCAGGCCCACAGCCAGGTATGAGTATCTCCCTGAGCCTCAGAGCCAAGCAGTTGCACAGAGAAGGCCATGTCTTCACCGACTGTTGCTTCTCCGGTATCAATCTGCAGCGTCCAGTCTCCATCGCCCAGATACTGCTGCAGCCACATCTGTCTCAGCCATGCAGAACCGGCGTGACGACTGAACAGCTTTCGAAACGACATTAATTAGCTTTCATTGAAGGACAGGTACGTCTTATTTGGAGCTTTTCACTGACGTCAATCGCTGCCGGAGTGACCTGCGACCTGTCCGAGTGCCTTTATAACGTTCATTTTCGCGTCAACTTCGCGATTTGACAAATGAACGTTTCGGATCGCGCCGTTAGACTCCTTCAGAGATTCGTTCCACTGCTCTGTTCCCCGGACCAGAATGAATCCCCTAAGCAGCCGACGTAGCCCTCGCGACGTCGGCTGCTATTTTTTTATGGCTGCACAGTCTGGTTAAAGCTGCGGAGTCGGTAAAGCCAATCGTTGAATCACAGCATCGCTGATCTGTCCCGTGCTGCTGATGGTGAATCGTCGAGACGTGGCTGCTGTTTGTTCGATCTCGATCACCAAATGATCGGCGGGCAATACCTCGGCAATGCGGGCCGCCCATTCCACAAAGCAGACAACGTCAGGGTCCAGAAGATACTCTTCCGCCCCAATGGCGACGAATTCGTCAACATCACCAAGCCGATAGGTGTCGAAGTGAAACACGGGCAGTCGGCCACCAGCATACGTTTGCATCAGCACAAACGTAGGGCTGTTGACGTCATCCTCGTTGACTCCCAACGCCGTACAGACCGACCGGACAAGATGCGTTTTTCCGGATCCCAGCTGTCCGTTTAACGCGATGGTGAGCCCTGACTGCAGCGCGTCAGCCAACCTTGCCCCCAGTGCCTGAGTTTCCGCTTCCGACTGACTTTCGATTGTCAATTCTGCCATGCGCGTAATCTACACTGGTATGCTGGCAACGCGTCCCCACCACGCGAAATTATTGTTAAACAATGAATTCTGAAAGTTCCTGTCACCGTTGTCCCCCGAGTCGCGACTCATTGGAGAGCGGCGGATTGTCGCTCTGAAACACCGACTCAGCGTCGACAATTTCCTTGAAAAACGTCGCCATTGCTCGGAATATTGACTCCTGCTGAATGAGAGGTTTCGGATGCAGGTCACCACAGATCTCGAATTGCTACAGAAATGTACGACCGGCGACGCTGACGCTTTTGCTGTCATTGTCCGTCGGCATCAGAATCTTGTGTGTTCTGTGGCTTACAGTGTCCTTGGTAATTTTGCGGCCAGCGAAGATGTCGGTCAGGACACTTTGGTGGCGGCATGGCAACAACTGCCGCAGTCGGAAGACCTGACAACGTTTCGAGCGTGGGTTTCATCCATCGCACGCAACAAGGCGCTGACTGTTCTTCGTCAGCAACGAAACTCTCAAAGCTTATCCGATGATGTTGTTTCCACGGCGGAAGAGCCTGATGGGATCGCCATCAATCACGAAGAAGAGACGCTGGTCTGGCAAGCGCTGCAGGGTCTTCCGGAAAACTATCGTGAACCCATGGTGCTGTTTTATCGAAATGAATGCTCCGTTGCCGAAGTGGCGAATTCGCTGGATCTTTCGGAGGACGCCGTCAAACAGCGATTACACCGCGGTCGCGAAATGCTGCGTACCGAAGTGGCCGAGATCGTGGAACGTACTCTTCGCAGTACCGTCCCAACGACAGCGTTTACAGTGGCCGTGATGTGTAGTGTGGGGCTCGGAGCCTCCACGGCGTCGGCAGCGGTCGGCACGGCTGGCAAGATGTCTGCTCCGATTGTCGTGGCTGCTGCTGTGAAGACAGGCATCGCAGCAGGCATTTTCGGAGCTGTCGCGGGCTTTGCCGGAGCGTGTCTGGGCCCGTGGATGGCGATGAAAAATGCGCGCTACGAAAGTGAACGCCAGCTGATCAAAACAACCAGTATCAGAGTGCTGTGGGTGCTGGGGCTGACATGTCTGCCCAGTGCCATGATGCTTCTGGGATGGCGGCCCTGGGAATATGGCGCGCCTGTTTTCTTTGGCAGACTTTTCATATTGATAATCGTCCAAATGGTCTGCATTCTGGGGATTGCCTTGCAGGCTCAAAGGAAACTTAAGGACCTGCTGGCGAAGGAAGTTTTGGCCAATGCGCCTCAATTGCCGCAAACCAAACTGAAGAAGTGGGTTGGCCAATGGGAGGGCCGCGACTTTACCAGCAAAGCAACGTTTCTGGGCCTGCCTCTGTTACAGATCAAGACGCAGAGCATGCCAAACCACTGGCAGATGAAAGCGCCTGCTGAGCGATCAGCAACTGTGGCTCGCGGTTGGATCGCGATCGGTGACAAAGCGTATGGAGTGCTGCTGGCGATGGGCGGACGTGCGGTCGGAGGCATTGCGTTCGGCGGGATGAGTGCTGGTATCGTCGCGTTTGGTGGCGTGAGCTTCGGCCTGATTTCAGTCGGAGGCCTTGCACTGGGTGGACTCGTGATCGGCGGTTGCTCGTTGGGAGTTGCGAGTTACGGAGGCTTAGCCATCGGCTGGCTGGCGTTCGGCGGCGGCGGCGGCGGCGCACTGGCATGGAAGTGTGCCGTTGGCGGTGCCGAGATCGCTCACGAAATGGCAGTTGGTGGCTATGCGTCGGCCGCTGAGGCGAATTCCGAAATTGCCAAACAGTTCGTGTTGTCCAACTCGTTCTTCCAAACGGCTCAACAGGCAGCAGAATCCAAAAGTTTTTCACTGAGTCTGCAGCTCGGCTGGTTTCTACCGCTGATGCTGCTGTTTGCTGTGTCGTTTCGTCGAAAATCAGCTGGCGAAGAGGATCCTCCAGCGTGACGATCGCAACTAAACGGCCAGCGTTTCTTCCGTCAGTACTGACAGCACGTCGGAGTTGATTTTCAGTCCTGGATTTGTCTTAGCCGCGACCTTGATGAGTTCGCAGATACGCGACAGTTGAGCGGGCGAGCCTTCACCACTCTCGACAATCGCAGCCAATCCGTCTGCGGTGACTGTGTCGACATCAGCAGACTCCAGCATGCCTTCAACGAATGCCCGGGAATCGGGTTGATCGAGTCTCGACAGCTGGACTCTCAACGCGGAAAGCTGTTGCAGATCGGGTGACAGGGATCCTTCTGTTGCAGCAATGACAGAAACGCCGCCGGCGGTCTGCTGATTAATGGCGGACAGAAACTGAACCATGAGGCTCAGGTCTGCACCTGCGCGGTTGAGGTCGTCCAGCAGAATGATTGTGCGGTGATTACAAACGGCTCGTCCGGAAACTTCATCGCGGATGGAGTTCATCATTTGACTGCGAGACTGACCTTCGCTGGGATTGATCGACAGGCCTCCGCACAGGTGCCATAAAAACGCGTCTTCATCCAACGCGGCCACGTTGATCATCACGGAAGAATGACCGTATCGACGACATTCGGCCTGCACGCGATGCAGGACGCTGCTTTTCCCCAGCCCGCGTTCGCCTACCAGCAGCACAAACGGTTCACCCTGCTCGGCGACGTACATCAGGCGGTTCTGAGCTTCTTCGTGAACTGGACTTTCGAAGTACCACATCTTGTCTACGGTTTGACCAAACATCTGTCGGTTTTCCAGTTCTGTGTTCGAAAACAATAGTCGTGTGCCAACGTTCTCCAGCCACAATAATTTAGGCCCGCCGCGTCGGTACAGAAGGTGTTATCGACAGGTCAGGCATATTCCGACCAGCCAAATGCGACTTGCCAGCAATGAGATTGAAAGCCGGAACGTGACTCAAAGAGCTGGGAATTCCTTAGTCGAAGCGTTGCCGGGTACAGCGCTGGCTTTCGCATTCTGCAGATTCTGCGACACTGCCGTCGATTCGTCAGATTTCGCCAGCCGCCAGCGATATTCTGTGACCCTTCCGGCACAAATTTCTGAGCGACCATCGGAACGGACGTGTCTGACTCTGACAATGGGCAGGCTAATCAACCTGCCGTCTGGAATAGTTTACTTATTGTCGTGAACGGTGCTCGCTCGCGGGAGCAGTCATTCTTCAATCAAAACGCCCGCCTCGCTGCCACAAGTCAGCGAAATTCGCTGTATTTTCACACGGACGATTTATCATGACAGAGCTTAGTTATCAATCCGCGGGCGTTGATCTGGAATTGTACGAAAAGGCCATGCAGAAACTGCCGGCCCTGATGCAACGAACTCACACACCAGGCGTCATGGAGCTTCCGGGCGGTTTCGCTGGGCTGTTTCGCCTGGGTGCCGAACGCCAGTGGAAAGATCCTGTCTTAGTCTCCGGGACCGACGGCGTCGGCACCAAGATCAAGCTGGCGATCATGATGAATCGGTTCGACACGATCGGTATCGACCTAGTGGCCATGTGTGTCAACGACTGCCTGTGCCTCGGCGCAACGCCGCTGCTGTTTCTCGACTACATCGCGATGGGCAAAGACAATCCTGTGCTGCTGGAACAACTGGTACGTGGCGTCAGCGATGGTTGTCTGCAGGCGGGGGCCGCGTTGCTCGGCGGCGAAACCGCGATTATGCCGGATCTCTACGCTGACGGCGACTTCGATATGGCCGGCTTCTGCGTTGCCGCCGCTGACCGCACAGAACTCGTCAACGGCAAAGAACGCATCGTCGCTGGTGACGTATTGATTGGTGTGCCCTCAAGCGGTTTTCACAGCAACGGTTTCAGCCTTGTTCGCAAAGCGGTCTTCGAACATGCCGGATTGTCGATCGACGACACGATCAAGGAACTCGGAAACACCGTGGGAGAAACGCTGTTGACGCCGACGCGCATTTATTCAAACACTCTGGCCACAGTGCAGAAGGCCATTGGCAATCAGCCTCTGCACGGCATTGCGCACATCACCGGTGGCGGTCTGTGCGAAAACCTGCAGCGAATCCTGCCGGATGGCGTTGAGGCTCAGATGACGCGTTCTTCCTGGACAGTCCCAGCCGTGTTTACCTGGCTGCAGGGGCTCGGCAATATTACTCAAGCGGAAATGGACCGCGTCTTTAACATGGGCATCGGAATGGTATTGGCAGTGCCCGCTGATGTGGCGGAAGCCGTGCGATTCGCGAGTTCCACGGACGAATACCAATCCGTCATACTGGGAAAAGTCGTCGCTTCAGACGGCGCCGGCAAAGCTGTTCTGGCCTAAATTACGGCGTGTTACGCTGACTTGTGCCGCGTTTCGATCGAAGAAAGCCCGCTCCCGCGAGCGAGTACCGTTCACAATAATAAGTGTGATCGCACCGCATTGACCGCGGCGCGATCAGCGACAAAACTTACCGTGTCGGCTGCCGCCATCCGACGTATTCCGTGACACTCACAAGAAGAACCTTCCATCATGAAACTGATCAAATCACTCTTCGCACTACTGGCTGTCTTCGCAGCAGCGGTCGTTTATGTTCGATCCACACCTGACAGTGCTGGCTATGCCGTGGCGGCCAATCCGTCGCCCGCGGTTCCTGCTGACGAAGCGGAAATCGTGGAAGACAGCATGCACGAATTTATGGAGTACGTTTTTCAGCCAACCTACCGTCGGTTAAAAGTCTCGATGGCGACTGAGCCGGCGGATAACAACGGCTGGAAGGCCGTCAAATCGGATTCACTGATTCTGGCCGAAAGCTGCAATCTGCTGTTCGCCCGCACACCGGACGAAGACGCTGCCGACTGGAACAAACATGCGGCCGCATCGCGCACAAACGGCAGCGAACTGTACCAGGCCGCTCGAGCCAAAGAATTCGCCAAAGCCGCCACGGCATATAAGTCCATGCTGAACAACTGCAACGCCTGCCACCGTCAGTTCGAAGACGGCAAGCACATTCTGGAACCGTAGGTTCGCTCGGTGCGTTCCACAAGGAAGTGGTGCCAGGGTGCGGTGGATACCGGCAGAGATCGGCTGGGCCGCCCCGCCGGGCAACGCTGTGAAGGATTTTAGATGGACAATTTGTCTTGTCGCAGCATTTTCCGTTTCTTCATTTCGGAGTCCTT
>CALFOL010000354.1 GCA_937919915.1 uncultured Planctomycetaceae bacterium | reverse complement strand
CACCACCGAAACATATTCGCGGAAATTGTTATCGAGATGTGCGGAACGTAGGTTATAATCCAAACCACCACCGCTTGTATCGAAGGCATCAAATTTAAAGACGAAGCGATGCACCTTTGCATATTGCCTGGCGGTAAGCGTTACTTTGTACGCCGACCATTATTCAAGCTTTCCAGCGTCATGCCCGGACTCACATCCATGATGAATCTGCCGGAAACGGTGTCCTTCCATTCATCATCTTTATTCCACTTCCATGTGCCGACGGGATCGAACGTGACGTCGGCTGCGTTGGTCGCGAGAGTGCCTGCTTGGTTCTTATTTACGGGCTCGAAATTAGTACTCTTATGAAGTCGGCCTGCCATTACGATTTATCCTCACCACAAAATGGCTGACGCGAAATTGCCACAAATGTAACACCACGCTTTAGATGTCAGTCGACAGGATGGCGACGTTCCATCAATCCTTTGGGATCAATAGGTGACAACGTCCTGACAACCCTAAGCCCAACATTGTGGTTTACGATTGTGCAACGCGTCAATGAAGTCGCGTTGCGCTGACCGAATCGCTTCGGTGCGGGTGTTCATACTTCCACCACGAAGGATGCGCGGATGTGTTCCAATGAGTTTCGGGACGTCAATGAACGGAACGCCTGGCGGCCGTGTGGGTAGCGAACCACGACGGTCCAGACACCATTCCCATGCGTTGCCGTAAATGTCGAACAGGCCATAGTCGTTCGGTTTCAGTTGTCCGGCCGACCAGGCATAGTCCCTCGAATTGCCGATGTGCCAGCAGTACTCGTCGAGGAATTCATCTGAGTCACCGAAGAATCTGCGAGTCACCGTGCCCGCGCGGCACGCGCATTCCCATTCGCCTTCCGTCGGCAACCGGTAGCCCGTGCGTTCCACCAGATCCTCGGGGAGTGACATATCGGCGTGAATGTCGTCGAGTTCTGGAAAGCACATCTGGTCGTCCGAGATCTTTTCCTGCTCACTTAGCCAGCGGCAATACTTTGCGGCCTGCACCCATGACACAGCCAGCACCGGGCCATTCAGATTCGGTCCGTAGTCGATCGGATGGCTATGATTCGTTGCCGGATAGTCGTCCGCAAACTTTTCGAACTGCTCCCACGTCACTTCTGTCGATGCGATGGCAAACCTGCGGTCCACTTTTCGAAGATGTTGCCGGTCAAATTTTGTACGCAGCGGCTCATCCTCTGGAGCTCCCATCAGGAAGGTCGGCGGATGATCAATCACCACCATCGTTGCCCCCTGTGAGTTCACATGCCATTGCCGATCCGCCACCGGTCCCGCGAATAGCGGCTCGCGATCCATGGCACGTACCAAAGCGATTTCGTCCCACGACCCCAGCAGCCAGGCGACGGCTGAGTGAATTCCCGCGTCCGGATCGCTGCGGTACACATCCTCCAGCCGGGGACGCAGTTCATTACGCCGGGCGATGTCCAGATGATGGTATTCGCCGAGCGTCAGCAGGATCGCTCGACGTGCGGAAACGTCGGATTCCGTGACGAGCCGAGTCACTAGTTTTTCAGGCGGCAGGTTCAATTCGGCACAGCGATGAATCAGCCCGGTCCGCTGATTTGTGTCCGGAGACTGACGGAACAACGGCCACACACCGACAGGTTCGTCGTTAAGGTGCAACAACGTCACAGCCGCGATTGCTTTACGAGCGACCAATTCGTCTTTCTGTGTCTGATCGGCTGCCGCGTCGGACCGTTCTGCCAGGATGCTGGAAAATCGTTCGTTGGCAAGTTTTCGACAATTTTTCAGATGTGGCAGAATCATCGCATACTGTTCCGGCAGTAGTTCCGGCACCAAATCGCAGAGGTACAGCGGTTGATCGACCGCGTACTCTCCGATTATGGACGCCGCGGTATGTCCTTCATTCCGGTTCAGGGCATCACTGACAAGAAGATCACGGAACGCTGGCAGGAGAACCGAATGTATCGGCCGAAAGGCTCCGACCAACGCACGGTAGCTGCCGGGGGATGTGGTCGCCAATGCGACAAGGCGACGGACCGTAAACGGACTGAGCTTCTCCCACGGGACTCCGTCGTCGACTTGAGCTGTGTCGGCGGTGCGTGCCAGCATGAACAGTGCGCGGAAACGAGCCGCGTCCGGTTGATTCGCGTCTGTGGCCAGATCAGTCAGTCGCGATTTTTGAATGGCATTGACCTTTGCCAGGACGTTTGTTCCCATAGCCAGTTCATCGATATCGAGCACATCGGGAGGCGTGACGCGCAGTAACTCGTTGACGACGTATTCAGCACGCTCAGGTTCACCTTCGACCAGAGCCAGTTGCCCGCGGAATCTTGCCGTCGCTGGCAGGTCTTCGTTCGCTGCGAGCAAGCGTAATTCCGGGTCAGCCAGTTCGCGAAAATCTGACAGTCCATCGATCGCCGATTCCACTCCGGCTGGTTCGGCAAACTGAATCAGTTTCAGCTGCGTCTGAACGTGACGACGCTGGCTCGCCAGAACGCGTTGCCACTGCCATGTCACTCCGGTGATTCCCAGTACGACAGCCAGTGTAAAGGCCGTCAACAGCGTGGCGACAAGTGGACGACGGACGGCCCACTTCCACACATGTTCCAACGCGTGCACCGGCCGCGCTCGAATCGGTTCGCCAGCCAGAAAACGCCGAAGATCGTCGGCAAATTCCTGCGACGTTGAATATCGCCGTCCGGGCGTTTTCTCGAGACACTTCAGACAAATCGTTTCCAGATCACGAGGAATACTGCCGTTGAGTTTCCTTGGGCTGGGCGATTCTTCGTTGACCACCTGATGCAGCAGCATCCGATGATTACCGCGAAACGGTTTTTCGCCGGTCAACAACTGAAACAGGATCACACCCGTAGAATAGATGCCAGTCCGTCCGTCGAAGAAATCTCCGGTGGCCTGCTCGGGCGACATATACGACGGTGTCCCGACGACATGTCCATCAAGTGTCATCGTCATATCACCGACCTGCCGTTTTGCCAAACCGAAGTCGGCGATGTTCGGCGAACCGGCGAGCCATACCGTGGGGTCTTGATGGCAACAATACGGTCCAGTTCGGTATCCCGTGCACGCCATACGACACCGAATGCCCCTTGTCCGACCACTTCGAGAAGGCGAAAATGGGCCACCATCTGGCCAGCTCTTGTCCTGGAGATCCGCGTTTCATCCGCGATCAAACTGAACACCTGGCCGCAAGTGGGACACCGCACCCCCTCATGCCTGCCCGGGTCCATGCTCTGGACAGTCTTATGCAATTGGGACATCGTATTTGCATGGCAAGTGTCGCGTGCCGAAGAGTAGTTGTTATACGAACGGGATCTGGACGCAAGCTGAGTCGCGGTGGGCGAGACGTTCACCGGGGCAATTCAGTGAGCATAACGCTGGGGAGATGCGCTGACCAGCATCAGCCGCGGTCTTCAGCTGGAACCAACTGCGTCAATGTTTCTTTGCCGATCTGAGCCCACGAATGTTCAGCGGCCAGGATTTCCGTATCGACGACGTAATCGAACTTTGTTTCTGCGGCATCTCGCCGAGCACTTCCTCGCCACCGTCGACCGACAGGGATGAGTGAAAACGCAGTCACCCGGAATCATACGCCGCTCCTTGCGTGTCACCGAAAGTAGATGAACGCTTTCGTGTTGAACATCGTATGCGCGAGATGACTCCATGCGGCTGTATTCGCCATGATCTCAGTGCCCGTCGCGAATTCATGGGCCGCTTCCACCCACAGTTGACGCTCAGCCTGTGTCGACGATCGTCCAAAGCCGCGGATCAGCATGACTTCGACGCGTTCATCGGGCGATGAGTGACCTTCCTTCACAAGTTGATCGGCCCAGTGTCGCGCCAAAGTGATTACGAATTCGTCGTTCATCAGCAGTAACGACTGAGGAGGAACGTTCGTCACGCTGCGTTTGCCCGTCGGCAGTTTCAGATCAGGCAGATCGAATGCAGTCAGGAAACGTGACGGAGCCATAATCGAAGCCGTCAGGTACAGCGATCGACGCCCGTCTCCATCCAATGGACCGGAGAATAAACGCTTCTTGTCGTCCTCGGACGTGCGATGAGGATTAATCGGACGACCGTAAAGTTGACCGTCCAGCCGCCCCGAAACGGCAAGCAGCGAATCGCGAATGACTTCCGCCTGCATCCGCTGAGTGGAATAGTGGTGACAGAACACGTTGTTGGGATCAACCTGCTGCGATGATTCGGTAACCATCCCGGACTGCCGGAACGTTTGGGTCATCACCAATTGCCGCACGAGTTGTTTGGTCGACCAGTTGTGAATCTGGAAGTCTCGGGCCAACCAATCAAGCAGTTCAGGATGAGCAGGCTTGGCCCCCAGGTGACCGAAGTCGTCCGGCGTGGACACCAGGCCGCGACCGAAGACCCATTGCCACACGCGGTTGACGTACACTCGCGCAGTTAACGGGTGCTCGGTATCCAGCAGGAATTCCGCCAACTCGCGTCGACCACTGCCATCGCTTTCGGCCACCTGGTGTTGCCCGGCGAACATCTGCAGAAAGTCCGGCAACACACGCTCGCCCAGAGCATCAACATTGCCCCGCACGTTGAAGTCCAGCCCCGTCACCGCTGCTTCACGCTCGTCCATGCTGTTGACTGTACGAGGAAACTCGATCGCCCTTTCGACCTCGCGATATTCATTCAACAGCGCGTGCAGGCGGCTCTCAGCAGCGGCTGCGTTCGGCAATAGCTTGTGCGTCAGCAACCAATCCACGACTTCCCGGTCACCCGCTTTGCATTCGTCCTTGCACCAGCGATGAACGGCACCGGTCAGCCACGTGGTCTGCCGACTGTCCACTTCGGCAGCGGTTGTTGGCGGGGTCTGTGAATATAACGTTTGGAAAGCGTCGAGCGTATCCTGAGGAGTGCCGCCCGCATCGTGCGAAACGATTCCGGTGATGCTGAGCCAACTGCGTTTGTCATATCCGAGATCGTTGTTCGGCAGTCCCGGAGCCAGCCCGGTTCGCGGCGGAAAATTCGGATTCAGCGACGACGTCACAAAGTCCACGGTGACTCGCGTGACGCCATTCTTCAGCGTCGTGTCTGCAAAGGTTTGCCATTTCGGTTTAGCGTGATTCAGAAACGTGAGCGGTTCGTTCTGAAAGGAATTCTCATGCATCGTCAGGATGCCACTGAATTCGCCGCCCGCAACCTTTACGCTGGCAAAGTTACCGTCCACGAGATGCTGAGGCGGCATTCGCAGTGCGCCGGGAAGTTTGGATGACAGTGCATGTGTATGCCATCCCGCAGGCAACAGGCGCGCGACCACCGCATCGCCTTCCAACGCGATCAGCGGAGTCCCGTCGGCAACCCAGCCGTGTACGATGCCGTCGCCGTCAGTCACCCAACCGTCGGGCAATTCGGGTCGCGAGAAATCCGCCAGTGCGGTAAACGCCGCGTTCGCCGTCTCGCGTGCAGTCCGAGCGGTCTCCCATTCACTGGCGAGGAGTTTCCAATCCGCAATGTTCTTCGCCGTAGCGGAAGTCGTCAAGACTTTCGGCTGATCGGCCTGTTCCTTCGGGTTGCCGAAGGTCTTGACGACTACCGCTACATTCTCGTCGATGGAAAGTTTCACCAGTGGATATGCAATGTCTTCCAGTGCAGGCGGCGTCTTAGCAAGTGACTGCACCACTGCCTTCCAGTCGCCCGGCAGCAATGTCCAGTCGCTCCACTGTGCCGCCACTTCGTCTCGAATCTCCGTGCGCAATTGCTTCAGCCGATTTATCGCGTTCACATTCTTATGCGGGGCGTCAGCCGGGCGGCTCGTCCAGCGAGGCGTCATGAACACGGCTCCCAGAGCATAGTAGTCGCGCTGCGACACCGCTTCCAGTTTGTGGTTATGGCAGCGAGCACACGCGACGGTTGTGGCCAGGAACGCTTTCGAGAACGCGTCGATCTTGTTGTTGACCATCTCCTGATGGATACCATTGAACGCCAGACTGCTGCCGTGCCGATGTTCTCCCATGTGATAAAACATCGGTCCAATGATGCTCTCGTTGATGCCTTCTTCCGCATTAATCCGCGGCTCGGGCAATAGATCGCCGGCAATTTGTTCGCGCAATAACGTGTCGAAGCCGACATCATTGTTGAAGGCGCGAATTAGATAGTCGCGGTATTCGTGTGACCCCTTCGCCGGATTGTCCCATTCGTAGCCATAGGTGTCTGTGTACCGCACCACGTCCATCCAGTGCCGAGCAAACCGCTCTCCGAAATGTGGCGACTGCAACAGTTCATCGACGAGCGTTTCGTAGGCTGCGTCGGGATCGCTGTGCCACGCATCCACAAACTTCCCGTGTTGCTGTGGAGTCGGTGGCAAACCTGTAATGACAATACATAGCCGCCGTAACAAAACTTCCGCAGCCGCCATCGGAGCGGCCGACAACCCCGCCGCGTTTCGCCGAGCGTGGACAAACCGATCGATCGGCTGCGACCAACGATCAGCGTTCACTGAGGGTGGTTCGGCCTGTATCATCGGCTGTAACGACCACCAGTTCAGACGTTTCCGGAATTCAGCCTCCCAGTCATCGTTCGTCGCCGACTGACTGTCACCGGGATCGCCTCTGCGAGGATCGACGGCGCCGTGCTGAATCCACTGCTCCAACAGAGCGATCTCCTCGACGGACAACTGTTGGTCCGGAGGCATTTTCAGATCCTTCTCGCGCCACAGCACCGCTTCGAAGACAAGACTCTTCTCCGGCTGTCCGGGAACGATGGCCGTCCCGGTCGCTCCACCAACCTGCCAGCCATCGCGAGAATCCAGCCGCAACCGGCCTTCCTGCGTTTCCGCACCATGACATTCAACACACTTCGCCAGCAGCAGTGGCCGGATCTTCGTTTCAAAGAACTCCAGGTGTTCCTGCGATGACTCGGCGGCAACGTTCGGTTCATCGGCCGCGACGTTCGACGTCATGCCCAATGCATAGATAACGAGCAACATGAACGCAGCTCGGGCCATCTGAAAGTACCTTGAGTTAGCGTAGGGAATGGGCAGCA
Source organism: uncultured Planctomycetaceae bacterium (assembly GCA_937919915.1). Classification (GTDB taxonomy): domain Bacteria; phylum Planctomycetota; class Planctomycetia; order Planctomycetales; family Planctomycetaceae; genus Fuerstiella. The sequence continues at coordinate 1,661 of CALFOL010000354.1, read as the reverse complement.
GGTAGGTCCGCCGTCAAGCAGGCGGATGAGGTCGGCGTAGTGAGGAGAGTCCGCAATGTTTGTGCGGCATGCCAATGATAAGCTTTCCTGGCGGGCATTACCATAAAAACGAATCACAGGGATACAGGCGTTACGTTTATCGCAGAGTAACGCTTCTTCCCTCGCGCACATACTGTTTCAGCAGTGCATACATCTCGTTCACCAGCGTCGGATTTTTGCTGGATACGTCGATCGTCTCTTCGATGTCATTGTGCAGGTCATGAAGCACGAAACTCACCGGAAACGCGTCGTCCAAAATCTGCGGCGCGGATTTTGGACCGTTGACCGTCAGCTTGAAAGCCCCCTTGCGGATGGCAAAAGTCCCGGTGCTCTGGTTGTGCACAATTGCGTCGTGAAAGGACTCGGGACGCGATTCTCCCGTCAGCGCTTTGAGGAAGCTAATGCCGTCCTCCGCGGTCTGATTGTCCAGCTTCACGTCCAACATCTCCGCCAGAGTCGGCAGGACATCATTGAACAGGATTGTCGTGGAACAACGTTCGCCCGCTTTGATTGTTTCTGGCCAGCGGACGAAAAACGGCACACGGTGCCCACCTTCCTGCAAGCCAGACTTCCAGCCGTTGAAGGGCCCGTTGCTGTCGTGTCCGTGAACAGCGGTGTCGCCTCTGACCCATTTGGCCGAATATCCCCTGGTTCGATTGACCGGCCCATTGTCGCTGGTGAAGATCACAATCGTGTTCTTCTCGATTCCAAGTTCGGCAAGTGTTTGCATAAGCCGGCCGACATGGTGGTCGAGTTCCACGACGAAGTCACCATACGCGCCAGCGCGGCTGGTTCCGACGAATTCCTGATTCGGCACGATCGGGTTATGCGGCGTTGTCATTGCGTAATACAGAAAGAACGGCTGATCGGGCCGAGTGCGCGCGGCCGTCTCGACGAACTGGCACGCCTTGTTCGACAACGTCGGCACCAGGCGGTCCATTGTGTAGTCTTCGGCGATGATGTTGTCGTCTCGGCCGTACCATTCGCCATACTTGTCTTTTGCTTCCACTGACAAGAGCGTCAGAATGACCGTGGCCTGGTTGTTTTCGATGAAGGAGGACGGATTCATCTCTGCCGATCCAGTGGTGCCGAACGAGTAATCGAATCCGTAGTCTTTGGGCCCTTTCAGCACCGGTGAGGCGAAGTCGATGTTTTCAAAGTCCTGGTAGTTGGGATTTACCCGAATGTCCCCCCGCGCGGATTCGTCGCGCAGCTTCCAGTCGATTCCCTGGTGCCACTTGCCTATCAATCCGGTGAAGTATCCCGCGTCTCTAAGCACATCTGCCAGCGTCTTTCGGCCAGGTTCGATCAGTGTGCCGGCGAAGTTCGCCAGGTTTCCGCCCGATCCCAGCCGAGTGCGCCACATGTACCGGCCAGTCAACAGTCCGTAGCGAGACGGCACGCAATAGGATCCCGCAGAATGTGCGTCGGTAAATGTCAGGCCATCTGTCGCCAGTCGGTCCAGGTTGAGCGTGGGAATTCTGCCGTTGCTGTTCTGGACGGCGACATCACCATAGCCCATGTCGTCAGCAAGGATGACTACGATGTTGGGACGACGCGGAATTTCGTCGGAGACTGCAACATTGACAGGGTTTGCAGCGTGAAGCTGTGGGAGGGCGATT
>CALFOL010000353.1 GCA_937919915.1 uncultured Planctomycetaceae bacterium | reverse complement strand
AGCGTCGGGCCGGTTGTCGTAACACTGCTGTGATTCGCGGCCCGCGGCTAGCGCCGTCGGCTCACTTGTCGTCCTCTTCTCGTTTTCGTTTCATTGCCAGCAATCGTGAGGTTGTGTTTCCGTCGTCACTCCGCGTGTCGGCCGGAGATGTCTTTTGTTGATTCATTGCGTCCGTGTTTCCATTCGATGTTTGCGTCGTGGTTTTCGGAGGAATGGCACGCGGCAGCATCGGGCGTTCCGGTAGCTTCGGTCGCGGCGTCTGTTTCGTTTCCGATAACGTCGCACGAACAGATTGCGTTTTCTGCAGCAGCGATCCCAGTGTCGACGTGGATTCGGTTTTGCGTTTGCTGAACATCCGTGTTACCCACGAGAAGTCAAGCTGGACGCGACGCACCGCAACATCCAGCGGAATCATGCAGGCGAGCACCATCAGGAACCAGTCGAACACGGGTCGCGTACTGCGTTTGGGATCTCGGCGACCATAGATCTGATCGGCCAGTTCCTGTGATGTTTGATCCGGATCCAGTTCCATGCCGCCCGTCTGTTCAGCGATCTCTCGCAGTGCAATGGGATTCGCCTGAAACCGCAGGTACTCGGGCGAATACGACACGATGAAACCGCCGTACGCGACTTCGGTTCGGTCTGTGCCAGAGCCCGTGACCTGCACCTGATACCTTGCTTTGCCCTGTAGCGGAATAGTGGTTTGGTAACGTCGCGGAGCAATCTGCCGTACAGTGGCGGTATGTCGAAAACCGTTTGCGGCGCTGACGTTGACCGACATGTCCAGGAGCATTTCTTCCGGATGAAAGTCTTCCACCACGACAACGCCTTCGTTGCCGTTGACATACGTGTACACTCGCAGATATTGATCACGCTTCTTACGACTGACCTTTGTTGTCATCTGCGTGACCAACTGCTGGAACTGTTCCCACTTCACCCAGTCTTTGCCCCAGTCGTCCGTCAGGTCGGATGTGAACGCTGCGGTTGCTCCCAGCCCATAGCGCCACACTGCCAGTACCGGATCGACATCGGAATCATCGGCCACCAGATCGCCCTCTTTAGGCGGAGCCGACAACAAAACTGTGGCTCGCGCGTCTTCCTTTTCTGACGTCAGCACATAACCGTGCAATGGCGGGACGCTGCTGATGTCGCGCAGAATCGGATCGTCGTTTAACAGTCGCGGTGTAAACGTGCGTTTTTGAATCTGACTGCGACGCAGTGTCTTGGCTTCTTTAATAAAGATAGAAGGCAGCTCAGCCGGATCGCTGGGGAAGTAGAATCGGCCACCAGTTTGGCTGGCGATCGCGTTCAGGATCTGAGCGTCTCGAGGTCCATGCGGAAACACGGCGACGGTTGAAATCGAGGTTTGCGAATCGCGAAATTTCTGCAGCGTCGCGGGCGGCGGCATGGGGGGGTCGCCGTCAGAAATGATGATCATGTGCCGGCTGGCAGCGTCGCTTTTCAGCAGTCCCTTCAGCCCCATTTCCATGGTGCTGGTGAATTCCGGCATGTCGCCGATTTCTGCGCCGTTGATCTTCGGGATCACCAAATCGTAGTCTTTGGCGGGCGTGAGTTCGAAGATCCAGTGTTCGCCTTTCGAACCATAACCGATCGCGCCGACTTCGTCTTCAGCGCTCAGCACTTTGATCGCTTCTTTGGTGATGCGTTTGGCCCAGGAATTCCCCTGAGCAAACTCGCAGGTGTGCAGAATGATGACCAGCGCCCCTTTGGGCAGGATCTTCTTCTTGCTGATTTCCATCGAAACCGGCAGACAGTCTTCGATCGGTGAATTCTGGTATCCGCCCGGACCAAAACTGTTAGGCCCCCCCAGCATGATGAATCCAATACCCAGATTCCGCACCGCATCGTGCACCGCCTGTACCTGCAGCGCCGTTAACTCGTCGGCCGGCACATTGGCGAATATCACGGCGTCATACGGCATCAGCGAAAGTGGATCCTGAGGCAGATTGTTGGCGTTGACGACTTCAACTTCACGTTCGCCTTCCAGCAAAGCCTGCTGTACATATTGCCACTCCTTGGGATTTGCGCCACGTGCGTGCACGATCAGCACTTTGCCCGGGCCATCGATGTACAGGTAGTTGCGGACCGCGTTGTTTTCGGAGCGGTAGTCGCGATTGCTGGGAACTTCGATCCGCGTTTCGTATTCGTAGTAACCTGGTACGTCCACTTTGATCGGCACAGCAAAACGGTTCTTACCCGCTTTGAATTCGACCGGCATACGCTGCAGTTCTTCGTCGTTCTGCATCAGTACCAACGTGCCCGTACCATCCTTCAGCGAAGTCAACACGGTAGCGGCTTCGTAAGTTTCCCCGAGCTTTACGAACCGCGGCAGATCTAAACGTTCGACGTAGACTTCATCTTTGACACTGCCCACATCGATCGGCATCACGTCGACCTGAATATCTCGCGCCTGCAATTCAGTGATCGCGTGCTTGAGTTCTCCAATGGTCTCCGTGCCGTCACTGATCAACACGACGCGCCCGCGATTTTCTTCCGGCAACATCGCAGCACTTAGTGACAGCGACTGTTGCAGATTGGTCGCGTCTTCTGCCACCTGTGAATTCGTGTACTTTTCGAATGGGAAACTTTCCCGTGGCGGATATTCAACGGCCGGCGTGCGGCCAAAAATCACCAGTCCGGCTTCGTCTTTAGGTGGCTTGATCGCCGCTGTAGCGGCGACGATCGAGTACACCGCCTCTTTGGCGTCATTGACAGAATCAGAAACATCAACGTTATAGATCACAGACACTACGTCACTGGTAGTCACAGATCGCGGCAACGCCAGGACGCAAACCAGTACGCTGGTCAGAATTAGCCGAACGATCAGAGCAACATTGCCACGGCCTTTGGTGAGTCCGGAATGACCGGCGGCCTGCATCCACCAGATCCATGGCGTGATCAGCATTAAGGCGAATGCCCACGGGTAGGTGAAGTCGACGACATTCGTGACCATCAGATATGAAATCAGCGCGACGAACAGCAGCAGGAACACAGCCAATGGTGTCGCGGTGGCCCAGGTCACTGGCTGTCGAGCAGGCGGAAAGATTCGCCTCAGGATCCTATTGAACCAATTCATAGCGTGAGTTCCACAATGCGATGATTGCCCGTATCCGCCACGAGTACCCGACCATCAGACAACACGGTCAGACTCCAGGGTGTCAGAAATCCCCCTTCGCTGCGCCCCGGTTGGCCGTAACGTCCAATCAGCGTTCCGTCTTCCGTTAAGACCGTGATTCTGGCGGCCTTGTTTTCGATAACAAACAGCCGACCATCCGCGGTTCCGCGAATATCGTAGGGGAATTCGAACCCGCCCTCATCCGTTTGCAGTTCAACAATCCGCAGGAACTCTCCAGAATCACTGAACGCCTGAATGCGATTGTTGAATGCATCGACAGCGAAGATCGTTCCGTTACTCCACGCGATGCCACTGGGACGCTGAAACTGCCCAGGTTCTGTGCCGTGTTCGCCGAACTCGACGATGAACTTTCCGGTGGGATCAAATTTTTGAATCCGTTGCCGATCGCCATATTCGCCGACGTAAATGAAGCCATCGGGATCCTGAGCAATCGCGACAGGATACACAAACTGCCCTGGTTCGATGCCCTGAGTTCCTAACAGAGATTCGACTGTTCCGTCGGGATGAAAGAACACCACACGGTGATAATGTGTGTCCGCGACTGCGACGCGTCCGTCGAGCAGTTTGACAATGCCTTCCGGCCGGCCAACTTCATAGTCCGGCATACGCCACACGTTCTGCAGTTCTCCCGCGGAAGAATAAATCAGCACACGCCCGGCGTCGTCCAGCGCGTACACCGTGTCGTCTTTGTCCGCGTACAACGCTCGAGGTGCCGGAATGCGGCGTCCATCGGCGGGAAGTTTCCACGTTGTGAATTCGGACACCACCAGCGTGTTATTGGCGGGATCAGCACAACCCGAAGACACGAGTAGCGCGAGGACCAACCAGGCTCGACATCGAAGAGCAAGCGACTCGCTTGCTCCTCCGGATGTCAACGAGAACCGTCGCACTTCCAGCCTGCGTCGACTGTCTATTTGACGCCGCACGCCGTCCCGCTGTCCGAGCTCACCCCGGTAGCTGTCAGGCCTCTGCACGATTCTGTTGTTGGCATTCGATTTCACGAGAGGACTTTGATACGGACACGTTGGCCAGCGGCATGAATGCTGCCGGGCGGTCGATGGACGATTGTTTTTTCGCTGGACGTGGGAATGTGTTTCAGATGGCTTTCAGAGTAACCGCCGCAGAACTGAAATGACAGGATCTCGATGTCCGCATTCTCATCGACCTGCAGTTGCAGGTTCTCCGGTCGAACGGCGACATGATTTCCGGCCGCATGATTTTCCGACAGCCAGCACGATTCTTCCGCTGCGTCGAACCAGTTGATCGGTCCCAAAAATTCGGCAGCCGACTTGTTTGGCGGATGTTGATACAGCTCCTGAGTCGCACCCGAGTGGACGATTTTTCCTTCCTGTAGACAAATGACGAATTCTGATTCTCGCACAGCAACGTCCGGTTCGTGTGTTGAAAATACCAGTGAGGCTCCCGCTGTTTGCAGATGTCTTCGGATCAGTTCCCAATAAACGGGCCGTCGAATCGGATCCACATGTGCCAACGGTTCGTCCATGATCAACACCGCCGGATTCGCGGCGAGTGCTCGACAGACAGCCAGTCGGCTTTGTTCCCCTTTGGACAGCTTGCCAGGAAACGCGTCCCGACGGTGATTCAGATCAAATTGCCCCAGCAAATTGTCTAAGAAGTCCGCGGAATCCTGCTGCGAAAGCCCCGATTTCAACGAATTCGGCTCAAACACGGCCGTTAGATGCCCAATCACAGTCAAATGCGGCCACAACCCCCCGTCCTGCGGAGCCCAGAACAGGGGCAATGAAAACGAATCGGGCCCCTGAGAATCAGGCGAGCAGGGGACGTCAGTCCTCGTTCGTTCCGCCGGTAAACGGCGCACAGAGCCACCAGTTGGCTGTTCCATCCCCGCCAGAACATTCAGCAGCGACGTCTTGCCAGCACCGGAATGTCCAACGACGGCAGTGACGCCACTCGTAATCGTCAACGTCAGGTCGTCAAGTCGATTTGCGATATCACCTTTGAGTGTGATGTGCTGGAGTTGCCAGATGGCATTCGTCATGACTGTTTGCCCCTGTGTTTGCCTCTGGGTGACATTCCGGCTCCGATCATATCACCTGTCGTCCAGAGTTTGCTGTTTACCGTCCGGCTTTTCACGGGGTCCGGAAATCTCAAACCAGGCGCGCACGGTGCGCACATCTCCTGAAAACTCCGAGCGGTGGCTCGAACGAGCTGCTGGCATCCCGCGTTAGCGTCTCTCGACCAGCAACCGCTTGGGAGCTAGTAAACGCAGTTCGCGAGTGAGGGCTGCTTCTCGCTGGGAATCTTCGTTGAGTACTGCTGATTCCAGTTGCCGAATCAGGGCATTCGCCACGCGGTGCGCGCGATGCACCAGCTGCAGATCTGCCTGACAGCGTCGGCAACAATCTGAGATCGTTTGCCCCGCACGACAGACAGGACAACGAAATGCACGATCGCCTGGACTACTGGACATAAAACAGCACGTCGTCGAGTTCTTTGCAGGCAATCTTCATTTCGGTTTCGTCTTCAGACAGCATCGCTTTGATCAACTGCTGTTTCAGAACACGCAGCTCGTGGGCGTCTTCTTCTGTGAGCTCTGCCTTCAAGCCTTCCATTTTTTCCAGCATGTTGGCGGCTTCAGGGTACTTGCTGAGCAATTCTGTGCTGACGGAAGATTCGGACGGTACTTGAGTCCACTGTTGTCGTGGGGGCAAATCGGCTTCGTCCAGAATTTCGTCCGAAGCCTCGAACATCGCACCCAATCGAGACTCTGCGAGATCTCGTTGTTCATCCTGAAATTGACTCAGTGCGTTTTGGACACTGAGTTCCTTAGATCGGCCGGTGGCAGTCTGCGTGGCCGTGACCTTCAGTGTGCCGTCGAGCGTCAGCCTGAAGAGAACCATAATTTCACTGCGATCACCGGTGCCAACGCTGAGATCCAGGACAAATTTGCCGATGGAACGGTTGCGGTCGATTTCTTCGTGTTCGCCCTGCAGCACGTGAATCTCGGCTTTCTCCTGGTCGGCCGACATGGTGGAGAACGATTCTTCGTACTGCGCAGGGAGCGGGCTGTTACGATGAATGATGGGTGTAAAAACCAGCCGGCTGCCAAACATGCTGCCGTCAACGGCTTCAATTCCCAACGTGTGGCTGGTGACATCAACCAGCACTGGTCCAACGTTTTCTCCGTTCAGCATCGCGGCCTGAGTCGCTGCGCCCAGAGCCACCGCCAGGTCCGGGTCGACTGCCCGGCTTGGTTCTCGATAAAATTCCTGTCGCAGTCGCCGCTGCACCAGCGGCACACGAGTTGATCCGCCGACAAGGACCAGGTCGTCGATCTGATGACTCGTCACACCGGAATCTGCAATCGCCCGATCCAGGCATTCGATGGTCCGATCGATCATGTCGACAATCAGACTTTCAAAGTCCTCGCGCGTGACCTGCATGTTGAGATTCAATGGCGTTCCGTCTTTTTCCGCGATAAATTCTTCTGCAATAGTCACCGTGTGTTCTGTCGACAGTGACTGCTTGGCTTTCTCACAGGCCAGCAGCAGTCGAAATTTCGTGGACACATTCTCGCGAAGATCAATCTGATGTTGTTTCTCAAAGTCTTCGGCCACATGGTTCATCAGTGCCATGTCGAGGTCGTCGCCGCCCAGTTTGGTATCGCCCTTGCTGCTGAGGACTTCCACCACGCCGTCTTCCATGCGAACGACCGACACGTCGAATGTTCCCCCACCGAAGTCGTACACGAGAATGTGTTTTCGGTCGACGCTGCCTGCGTGATACACAAGTGCCGCCGCCGTTGGTTCGTTGATGATGCGTTCAACCTTGAGTCCAGCCAGTTCTCCCGCTTCACGCGTTGCCTGGCGCTGGTTTTCGTCAAAAAACGCGGGGACCGTAATCACCGCGCGGCTGACGGGCTGACCCAGCGCACGTGACGCCCGGTCACGCAGTCGACGCAGAATCATGGCGCTGATTTCCGGCGGCGTGAACGACTGGTCGCCCAGCATGATCGATTCCATCGTCCCCATGTGTCGTTTCACCGATGCCATTGTCCGATCGGGGAACGCGGCGAGCTGGTTTCGGGCCATGGTGCCGGTGATCAGCTTATTGTTGCTGTCAATCGCGACAACCGACGGCAGAATGCCTTCGCCGTCTTCTTCCAGAACGACGGGCTTGCCATCGATGACGGTCGCCACGACGCTGTTGGTGGTTCCCAGGTCGATTCCAATGATTGGTTCTTTAGCCATGTCGTATTCCGTTTTGATGAAAGTAAGTGTCTTGGCGCCAGGAATTCAGTGACTTCACCGCGCCACTTGAACCTGTGCACAGCGTAGTAAGCGGCCCTGCCAGAAATAGCATGGGGCGAGTTGTTCGGCGACATTTCCGGAAGGTTGCGAGCTGTCCGCCACAGCGCCGATCGCGTGCATAGTTGCTGCGTCGAATGGCCGGCCTGTGGTTTCGATGCGTTCGATATGATGCTGTTTCAGAAGCGTCCTGAGCTTGCCCAGCAGAAGTGTGAGTCCTTCGTTGGCTGTGTTGTCCGCAGATTGCTCGTTGCCCGATACGTCCAGTTCCTGCAGCGCAGAATTCAGCACCGGCCGCGCAAACCATCGCGTGATCAGGCTGTGCCGTTGAAAGTCCGCCTGCAGCCGTTCGATTCGACGGGCCTGATCGACAGCCCGTCTGGCTTCGACGTTCCGGAACACTTCAACAGCCCGCGTCAGCTGGTGGTCCAGTTCGACCAGCGATTCTGCCAGTTTGCGTGATTCGTCGTTCGCTTGTTCGTCGGACAGACTGGCCAGGCGAGTTTGCAGGATTTCCAGGTTGGCGGCTGTTGACTGCACCGATTCTGCGAGTTGCCGGGTTTCCTGTGTTTGTCCGCGCCATTCATGGCGCATGGCCGTGAACGCTTCGATCACGTCGATGAGGCCGAATTGTGGATTGGCGTGCTCTGCAGGCAGTTGGGGCGGCCCGTCACTGATTTTGGAGGTAAATTCCGGATGGCTCATGTGCGGATTTTACTCTTGATTGCCCAGACTCAACAGCAACGCCGCCGAAAGAATGGGTGGCTTTTGCTGTTGTTGCTGGAGAACTGCAGACCATTCAGGAATTTCGCCCGAATCCGGCGCGGTCATCAACGCAGCGGCGGTTTTCAACGGATTCTCAATCGCGTCGTACGCCTGCCGAATCTCTCGAAATCGTTCCGGGTCCTGTTCTGGTGGATATTGCTTCACCAGTTCCAGATACCGCGCGCGAATCTGTGCTGGATCGGCGTCCAGTGGCAGGCCGAGTGTCTGAAGCGGACTGGATAGCCCAGGCGTTGCGTAGTCCATCGAAATGCTGCTCTTTGTATGTTGTTGTGATGCTGTTACAGGGATGGTCGACGGGTCAACGACTAGCGTCGGGCTTTGCTCCGCTCACGTCGTCGCTGTGCCTGGCAGTCTTCGCACATGCATTCGTCGTCGTCGTCGTCCTCAAAACCTCCGAAGCCTCCAAACATGTTCCGGAACGTTGATCCAAACCCGCCTAATGGGTTCGATGCTGCGATCGTTTGTGCCTTGTCCGCCAGCGAGACAAACCAATGTCGATAGAACGGATCTTTTTCGTCTTTTGCAGACTCTCGCAAGTCGGCAATGTCTTCTGTCATCTCGTTCAGAGCCCAGGGTGTGCTACACCGCAACAGGCTGTTGATGTACGCCGCTCTGACATACGCGTTGCGTTCGATATGCTTGTGGATTACTGCCGGTGTTGTGTTTTGATTCGGCGTTGATCGAAATTGATCTTCGGACGCCCACAGCAGGGCTGCATGAAACTGCGGGTTGTTCAACTGACTTTCGAACAACCGGTCGTTTTTGGAAATGCGTCGCGAAAATTCACGCGACAGTTTACCGCCGTGGCTTCGGTAAGCAGGATACGTCAACTGCGTGCGCTGCAGGTCTCGAAAGAAACTGCCCAGCGCCAGCAGGTCTCCAAATTCCACTTTCTGCACATTCCTGACCGCATCTTCAACCGGAACTCGAAGTTCTTTCAGGTCCTTTGCCGGAACGTGCATCCGTTGAGCGGCCGACAACAGCATCACGGCATGTGTCAGCGGCAGTTCTTCAACAGGACGAGTTTTCAAAATTGCTGCGGCTTCCTCTGCATGCCCTCCGCGCATCAACACGGCCGCCGAAAGATACGACAGCCAGTCTCGCGACAGCCATGTCGGCCACAATTCGCTGATTCGCTGCAGCTTTTCCGGGGTCCGTGGCAGATCGCTTTTGCGGCGACATAGCTGCATGCATTCGAGCAGCTCCCACTTCCACGCAGACGCTCGAATCGTCGGATCTTCGTGGCGGCATTGTGTCAGCCAGTCAGCGTGCGGTCGTCCCTGATCCAGGGATCCCTGTTCAAGGAAGTAGTCCATCAGCCAAAGGCGTGGTTTCGGGTCGTCCGGCAAAACTTCGGTCCATGCCGAATACGCCTTGAGCAGTGACTGCTGCAGCGCAATCTGCTTCTCTTGGGGGGTGTCCCTGTCGATTTGTTCTTCCAGCCAGCCGGCGTACTTCGAATAAGCGTCTTGGTTTTTCGGGAAGCTGGTCATGGCCCTGGTGTAGTGTTCAGAAACTTCTCCGTGCAGCTTTCGACTGTCCAGTGTCGACAGAAACTGTTGCGCCAACACCATTTTTTTCGCTTGCGCTTCTCGAAGATGAACGCTGCTGATCAACGCATCGCGGAGTGACGCGGGCAGTCGCTTACTGGCTGGTAAGTCCGTCAGCAGGTACGAACTCAGTGCCCGAGTCTGTTTGGTTGTTGACGAATCGCTGCCCTGCAGAAACAGAAAGGACAATAGATTGTTTTTTGGGTCGTGTGGTGGCCCCGGAAACACATTGGCAGCAATCGGATAGATGTTGCTGAAAGGCTGTCGGTAAGCACGCAGCAACGCGGCACGTTCCAGGGCGGACACCAACTCTGGTTCGGTGGCTCGATAGTCTTTACAGAACTTTTTCAGCCACTGAACTTTTTCCGGGCCGATCAGCAGATCATCCTCGGGTTCCGCTTTCTTCAGTTCTGTTGCCGCGATTCGCAGCGACGTGCGATCGACACGAAGCTGACGGATCAGTTTTGCGGCCTTCAGCTGTGTTTCGTCGCGAATCACATCGTCATTCGAAGCAGCAGCCTGGTCGTCTGTGATGGTGAGTGATTCCAGGTCCGGCCGATGAGCCGCCATCAGCACCGCCGCCATCCGCGCCGGTCGACGTTCAGCATCCAGCCGTGCCCAGGCTGTTTTTGCAGCCGCCAGATCATCGTCGCACCATGACACATAACCACGCACAAATAATCGCCAGTCGCTGTACACACTGTTTCTGGCAATCTGCGCCAGGCTGGTCAGCGCTTCATCGGGGCAATTGCGTTCCAGTAGTTCGAAGGCCGCCGCCACGGTGCTGGCTTCTTTCGCTTGTTCTGCAGACAATGCTGCACGAACATCGACATCGAAGACGGCAATATCTTCCTGAAGTTCGCCGACCCATGCCTGCGGTTGCTGGCGTCGAATTCGGGCTTCCTGCCGGCTTCCTGAGGCAATCTGGGACCCGGAAACGACACTGGATCGTTGCTGTTTCTTCTCTTGCCGCTTCTTCCGACGCTGGTTTTTAGTTTGTTTTTTGTGGCTTCGTGCCATTTCGCCGCTCCCCTCCAGTGGTTCGAGCCATTGTGCCGCAGCCCGATTTTTCGCAGTCTAAATCCTCAAGTGGCCTGGTTCCATCGCTCTGCATCCGAAACTCTGCACTTTTCTGGTGGATTCCAACTGATTTGATGGAATTTGTTGCTGTTGCGTCAGGTTCTGAGCGACAACGGAGCGTTCCCGGGTGGAAGCTCGAATGGTTTGAGGCTGCCGCGTTAGATTTTCACCCGCCGCCAGGCAAAACCGGCCGCAACGAATATTGTTAATGGGATCAGTAACGCCAGTCCTGTGATGGCCACCAGAGTTTCCGTGCGACCATAGTGCATTTCATTGTACAGTCGAGTAATGATCGGTTCGAACGTGACTGGTCGCAGCGTCGCAGCGATTGTCACATCCCAAAAACACCAATGCGTAAGTATGGCCAGTGCCAGCAACCATTTGCGTTTGTGCATGGTCCATGACAATTTCCGAGCAGTTTCGATCGTGGACTCATGCCGCGCAGAAAACAGCAAGTCGCCGGAATGCTGAGTCGACGCGGACGTCAGAAAATCCAGCACGGTGACCAGCAGGATCGCCCGCGGCAACAGCAGCAGCACATGTCCCAGCACCATCGGCACCCACGTGTCATACAGCCCATGCAGAACAGGAAGTTGAAATGCTGCCAGCAGCGAAAGGCTCAACACTAATGAGCCGCACAGCCCCGGCAGCACGAGCAGAATTTTCAGCGCACGCGATTTTAAGAAGTCAGCGAAGCGGCAAACCTGCAGCGCCATGTAGGCCGCGATCGCGCATTCTGCCAGCGATGCCAGGATCTGCTTGCTGCGAGACCACAATGCCTGCTGATTCGCCAGGCTGCTGATTCCGCGGAACAGCTCTGCGGCGTTGCTGACGATCGGCCAGAATATCACCAGCAGCAGTCCAGCGATAATCGTGATGCCCGTTGCGAGTTTCACGAAGCGCGAACTGTTCGACCATTGCGCGCCGCCCGATAATCCGGTTGCCTGCGCCGGGCCGCTCAGCAGCAGCCACAGACACGGCAGCAGCCACACACATTGTATGACCAGAGCGGGCGCAGCAAAGCTCAGTGAACTGGAAAGTGGTTCGCCAGCGGCATGAGCGTCAAACAGCCACACAGTCCAGGCAATGGGATGGCGATCGATCTGCAGTAACGCCGCCGTTTCGAATTCCTGGAAACACAGCAGGGCACCCCCCAGCCACGCCACCAGTGGAGCTCGCGCGGGTCCCGCGACCTGTAGCCGCAGCCAGGTACGTCGCCAGTTGTTGTCACGGCGGGGATTCAGTTTCCATGTGTGCAGAGCTTCGTCGGAAACTGCGGAGCAGGGCAGCATCAGCTGTACAGCCACCTGCAACGCAATGACTCGGACCAGCAACAGCACAGCATACAGCGCTTCGGTGGCGGCGACACTGTGCAGCAACCGAGCGGATGTGAGTCGGTAAGCGAAACCGATCAGCAGATCCGGAACGAACAGTGGCAGCAGCGCCGCAGTGATTAACAGTTTCTGCTTCGTCGTTGCAGATGCTTCGCCCGCGATGGCACGGTGGATCGGAATCGCAAGCAGTAACGCCAGGGATGTCAGAATCAGCGAACGGCCAGTCGACCACGCCAGCACCGTTTCCAAAGTCATTGCCCGGTGTACTCCGCCGTCAGCCAGTCCAGCACGCGCTGATTCACGTCCGCCGCTTCGGTCAGCGAAACACTGTCAGCGGCCCAGATCTGCAGTTCAAGAACTTCCGGCGGCAACAGATTTCGGTCGACCGTTCCCAGGGGAATCTGACGTGCTGCGGAATTCGCCAGCGACACTTCCACCTCAGCCGACAGCAGAAAGTCCACAAACTTCCGCGCGTTGTCCACGTGCGAACAGTTCTTAATAATAGCGACAGAGTTCGGCAGGCAGACGGTCTTTCCGTTGTCCAGTCGCACAGGCACCATGCCGACCGGGCGTCCCGCATCAATGGCGGCGAATGCATCGTCGGTGTCTGTGAAACCAATGTCGCAGATGCCTTCCGCAACCAGGTCTTTGCTCATGGAGTTGCCACGGGCTTCACGAATGCCTCGTTCATGGATCTCAGCGTGCCACGTCTTTAATCGTTCTTCGCCCCAATGTGCCATCAGGACCGAGTAATGTGAAAGCGTTGTTCCGAACAATGGCTGCGCAATCGCGACACGGCTCAGAGATCCGTCCTGCAGCACCTTGTTCACGGCGTCTTCGGTTGCCGGCAGACTCTCTGCGTTAACCAGATAGACTCGCAAACGCCCGGCAAAGCCTGTCCAGTAACCTTCGCTGTCCTTGTATTGATCAGGAATTCGATCCGCCACATCGCTGTGATATGGTTGCAGAATGTCGGCCTGCTTTAGCCGGATGGTGCCCAGGGTTTGGTTGTTCCAGAACACATCACACCGCGGGTTGTTCTGTTCTGCGACCAGCAGATTGGTCAGGCCCAGTGATTTGTTGGCTTCTTCGTCGAAACGCACTTCGACCGAGATGCCGGTTTGCTGTTCGAACTTCGCGATGATCTGTTCCGCATATGTAGCGTCGTGAGCGCAATACAGGACAAGTTGAAACTCCGAATCCGCATCGGTGGAGTTACGGGTGAGCAGCCACAACGACGCAAACAGCACACTCAGCACGATGACAACGAAGCGAGGATTGGCTGTCATTCGTCGGTCATCCAGGAATCAGCGTGGATCCCAGCGCCGTGAAGGATTTTGAACATGAAAAATGCTGTGTTCAAGGATGATACAATGTTTTCAGGGAATGCGATTCAGTCCCAACGGGACGATAGGCTGTAGCCACGGACGTGAGTCCGTGGTTGGGTTCTTTCGTCACATTGAGTCCCGCAGGCGAGTGCGTGAACAAGGCTCCTGCCGTCCCTTCGGGCCTTCGCGGGCTGCCTATTTCCTGTCCCACGGACTCACGTCCGTGGCTACAAACTACCGCCACTTCGTGGCCGCTACTTCGCTTTCCGCTTCGGATCGACTTCTTCGATCTTGTCGAAGTAGCCCTTGATGCTCTCGACATAGCCAGGGGGGATTTCTTCGGCATCAATGGCAGACTGCACGCTGGCTTTCAGCGAACTGATGCTCTTCTGGTACTCACGCATCTTGTCCGGATCGAAGTCCAGTTCTTCGGCATACTCTTTGGTCTTGATCGACAGCAGAATTTTGCCAGCCTGAATCTGCGGCTTTTCTTTTTCGGTCTTGTAGCCTTCCGGATCGCTGTCATCTTCAGGAGTTGCGCCTCCCTTGCCGACTCCGCCGTCTCCTCCATCGTTGCGATCTTTTTCCCCTTCACCGTCGCCGGCACCTTCGCCCATCATCTGCGCATAAAGTTCGGCGTAGTCTTCCATCGATTCACAGCCTTCACAGCGACTGCCGTCCAGCTGTTTGTTCTGGTTCAGCTCCTGCGCCTTTGCCAGTGTTTCCATCGCGTCTTCAAGCTTCTTCATGTCCTTGGCGGCCTGAGCAACCTGTTCCATTTCCTGCTCAGAAAGTTCCAGTGCATCCTTCAACGCTTCCATGGCGTCTTTGGTGAGTTCCATCTTTTCGCCTGCCTCACCTTTTTCACCCGGCCTGGCTGCCTGCAGTGCCTTCATGGCTTTGCTGAGAGCGTTCGCCAGCTCTTTGGAGTTGGCTTTGTTTTTTGCGAAGCTGTTTAGATCCTGCAGTTCTTTCTGCAACTTGCTGGCCAGTTTTGCACGGTCCGCCGGGTCTTTGGCTTCTGCCATGGCCTGCATGGTCTGCTGAGCCGTCTTGAGTGCTTCACGCAGTTGCTCGGTCTTGCCTTCCTGAAGATCTTTCAGCCACTCATTCATTTTCTGATTGCGTGTTCCGCCGAGTTGCTGATTCGAAATCGGCTGATTCAGCATCTGTTTCAGCTGACTGTTCTGGTTGTTGGCCGACTTCCATTTGTCGTTGACGTCCATGCGATGAGCGTCCAGGACTTTGGCGTTGGATTCTGACTTCTTTGGCTGCATTTTGCGGAAGTCTTTTTTCAGCTGAGTCAGCATGTCGTCGATCTGGTCTGACTCTTCTGCAGCACGCCCGGCTTCTTTCTTTAGCCGATCTTTGCGGGCCAGCGTTTCTTTGTGAATCGCTTCGACTTCTGTCTTCTGTCGTTCCACCTTGGTGGCAGCTTCGACTGTTCCGAACGGATCCCACTGCGGCAGCAGCCAAAGTTTGAGTCCGATGAGTGCCAGGATCGCCGCCACATTCACCAACTTCATTGAGAATCTGAACGGAACAACTTCGTTGGCGTCAATTCCGGCAGCCCGTTCTTCTGCCGATGCTGTCACGAGTGGCTGATACGCACCTGCCGAATTGGAAATCGTGGACAGCGTCAGGAACAGGTCTTTGGTCTTCGCGTGCTCATCCACTTGTCGGGCCGCGGCCTGTTGATCGATTCGCCGATGAAACAGGATCGCGCTCAGACCTGCCGCGATCGGAATTGCCAGCAACCACAGCGGCTCGCGGCCAACATTAGGAAGCAAGCCCAGCAGACGGATCGCCAGGATCATCACGATCGCAATCCCAAGGACGACCAGGCTGGACACGTACATCGCTTGTGCGACGGACGTAATCTGCAACCGAATACGAACGCGGTCTAACAGCGAGGAAGATTTTGGAGCGTCAGGCATCGAAAGGACTCCAGCAGTCTTTAAGGTCGAGCAGTGTGTTGATTTAGTCATTGTCGTCGCCCGAGGTCATGTCCTGGGGCAAAACGTGTCAGATCCCTGAAATTGCCGCGAAGTCAATGATTTCCCGGCTCACACAGTCTACGACGGGTATCGGAACTGATCAATGAGATCTGAACGAACACGGAAATTGTCTGGAGAATCCGACTAATTCCAACGTTTTGTGTGAAGAGATTCGGGCAATTGCTGATTCGTTTGACCGGATCCCAAGCGGAGGCCGCAGGCAAAACCTCTCGCTCGGAGTAGACCGAGATTCGGGACCCCGGAATCATTTCGTTTCGGGTTGAGCGTCTTCCAGGTAGAACATCCAGGATTCATATTTGCCCATTCGCGAAAACGGACGATAGGGAACACTCCAGACTTCCTCGGCATTAAGCGTGACACTTAACCGACAGATCGTCATCCGAATCCATGCGTAACGCCATTGAACCGATTCTTTTCGGGGATCGAATTCGATTAATAACAACGCATCAGGGTTGGTCCCCGAAGCGAATCCAAACACGGCGCCGATGATTCCCGATTCGTCCACATATTGGTGGATTGGTCGCGGCAGGAATCTCAGTTGTTCCTGAGAGTTATGAAACTCCTCTGTCAGCAGCACTGAGAATTTTTGTGCGGCGGCCTTGGCAAGCAGAGGAAAGTTCTGTCTCGTAACTCGTCTTGGACTGGTATCTGTCAATTTGACGAACGAAATACCGGGCTGCTCGGCACTCCAGGATTGGCCATTTCCCCATTCCGTGTTGAGTCGCTTTTTCGAGGCGGAAGCGAAACAGTAGAGCCACTGTTGCGCTGGGTCCGAGTGCTCATAATGCTCCACTTTCTGAAAAGCGACCGGCCGACCACGATGCTCCCAGCACCAGAAAGACCCGTCGATGATCTTTCGTGGGCGATCGCTGTAACGAAAAAGCGGGTTCGGCAATAATTCAATCTCGCCCGTCGGGTCAGGAGTTTGAAACGAGATCGTCGTGGCTGCCGCCCGGGACTTCATCCATTTCAGCGTGAGGGTAGACGTATCGTCCTCAGCTCGGATTGTGAGACTCGAAGAAACAAACAAGAACAGACTAACGACGGAGCAGAATTTCACACTTCATCCTTTCCGATATCGCTTTTTTTGACGAG
>CALFOL010000352.1 GCA_937919915.1 uncultured Planctomycetaceae bacterium | reverse complement strand
CTTTCAGCACCGCATTCACCGAGGGGTTCACGTTGAACACGACTTCGCCCATAACTTCGGCGACTGTGGCGAACGGAAGTGTTCGGGTGTACTGTGTGACTGCGTTCTCTTCGAAAATCCGCTGCAGTCGTTCCGGATGAAACTGGTTCTCGATGATCCCACGCATCATCACGCTAACGGGACTGGCTTCGACAAATCTTTCGAACGGGCCACTGAGTAACATCCTTGTCACCTCATTCTGGTTTGGGGCTGGTCAGCAAAAGAAACGCCCCGCTATCTTCCCTGCCATAAGCAAAATCGCAAACAACAATATCTGACATAACAATCACAACTTCAAAGGGCTGGGCCTATTGGGTCAGGTCGGACCGTCGTTCCTGTGCGGCATTATCGAATACGTAGCGGCCGTGTAGGCACCAGCGAAGCCCGTTCCGCTGATCGCGACGTACCATGGTTTGAGTCATCCGCGCTGATTCCTGTGCGGCTTCTTTCGAACTGAATTTACGAATGTCGTGTATCGGCGTTGCCCGCGGCAGGCAAGGAACGAAGCGCACGGTCATTGCGGCGTCAGTAGTCGCTGAAGCGCCGCCTGAACTCTGTTTTCAGATCCCACTGGAACCCACAGCCACTTGTCATGAAAGCCGTCACCAAACGACGAGTTCATCGGAATGTAGCCGGGCCAGCATTCGCCGTACCCCATAGAAACGACAAAACGATCAGGGTTCATTTGCTGGGCCATCAGTTGATAGCCGACAAAGGCTTCTCCGGGAAACAGCAACAGCTGTGTATCCCCGAAATCAACGCACGGGAAGTCAATCGGCTGTCCCGCTGCGACGCGTTGGTGGCTCGAGAGTCCCATGGCGGCCAGTATTCGATCTTCTGTGCGGAGGTTTGCGTCTTCGAGAGCAGCCTTCAGTTTTTCCGGTTCAAGGTCGCCGTGTTGGTAAAACTCCAACTCCAGCGGTGTTGATCGGAAGGCGATGTTTTTGATCGGCTGCTTCTTTGTATTCTGCCATGCAGCTTTCATCCCCTCGTACAGTCGCGTGATGAGTTGTTCGCGAGCCTGGTCGCTGCGATCGTTGAATTTTCCGGCCGTAATATCGCCGCTGCAGCCAGACGCGTAGATCTGCGTTACGTTCGGCAGGTCCAGCTGCCGTCGACGACGGGCCAGCCCCACGAAGTCGGCGGAGACTTTTCCTTCTCCATAACGACTCATTGGATGCGTGGCGTAAACGCTTAACGCGGCGATCGGAGTTTCTTCGTTCCAGAATGAGATCGTCTTGACGAACGGGTCGATTTCTCCCAATGCGGCTTTGCTGTGAAATGCGTCGCCACCGCTGGAGCTCCCGCGACCAAAAGAGACGCGGCCATCTTCCAAAACGACTCGGCGGTTGGACGCGATCATGTTCACCCTGGCCTCGCCCGTGCCAACATGAGTGACAGGCACCGCCCGCACCAGACTCTCGCGGGCTGCGTGGGCAACCGTTGCCACGGTCTGCTGATGGAAATTCTCATCATACAGTTCGTCGGCCAGACCGACATCACGAAGCAACTGTGCGGCTCCGGCATCTGTGACCGGTGCATCATGTTGATGCAGGCTGGTGACCAACACTCGTTCTCGCGAGGTTCCCGTCGCTGCTGCAATCGCTTCACGCCATTGATCGTAGGCTCCGTTTCGAATTTCGCACCAATCAACCGCGATGACGACAATGGGCTTTCCGCTTCCAAGTAACACGAATCCCCTGGCCTCCAGCGGATCGGCGATGCTTTTGGACTTTGTCGGAAGAACTCCCATGCAGCGGTGTCCGATCGGAATCGTGACATCCGTCTCGAACGTTGACAGCTTGAACTCGGCGTGGACCGAAGTCAGGCTCATCACCGAAATGGTGGCGACGAAAACAGCACTTGAGATGAGATGCGTTGGCATGGCAGTTTCACGGCAAATTGTGGAAGACCTGAGTGAGTGTCCATTCTGCGACAAAACGAATGGAATATGTAGCCTCCGAATGATTCGAGTCTTGAAACTCCGTTCTTCGGAATTGCTGCAGTGAGTTGGCGTGAGGTGACTTGAACTGTAACTTAGAGTCTCGGGTCTTTCGTGCGTACTGGAGATGTACAGAATGTTAGAATTTTTTGTCCGAGCTATTGTCGTCGTTGCCTGTGTCCTGACGTCGCAGTTTGCGTTTGCCGAGGAATTGCTGGTCGGACTCGCCGAAGCGGATATTACACCGCCGGTTGGTTTTCCCATGGCTGGGTATTACCACGAACGTCTCGCCGACGGACAACGGGACCCGCTGCAAGCCAAAGCAGTGGTTTTGCGGCAGGGCAACGTGTCCGCCGCTTTCGTCGTCGCGGATCTAACAGGCGTCGCCCGCGATCTTTACAAACAGGTGGTGCAGCAGGCCTCAGCTGCAACCGGAATATCAGAGCAGCATATTGTTCTCTCTGCGACTCACTCACACACTGCTCCGGATTACAGCGGCCAATTGTATAGTCACCTCAAGAAGGCGGCTGATGATCGAGATGCGAATTCGTATTCACAGAAACTGATTGACGGATGTGTGTCCGCACTTGTTACGGCGAATTCCGCAGCTCAACCAGCTTCCATCGTCGCGGGTAGAGGCCAGCAGAAAGTTCCGGTGGCCTTCAACCGTCGATTTGTCATGAAGGATGGAAGCGTCAAAACGTGGCAGAGCTACACAAGCTCTGACGTGCTCCGCGCGGCTGGCCCGATTGATCCGGAAGTCGGATTGCTGGCCTTCAAGTCTGCGGATGGAGAGAAAACCGTCGGCGTTGTCAGCAACTTTGCTTTGCATCTGGACACGGTCGGCGGGACTCAGTGGAGTGGCGATTATCCGTACTACATCGAGCAGAGTTTGCGAAAGAGGTTTGGGGAAAAGATGACCTCTGTTTTCGGTCTTGGTTGTTGCGGCGACATCAATCATTCGAACCCCAATGCCAAAGAACGCAACAAGACCGATTTCATCGGCAACGCCATCGCTGACACGATCAACGCGGCTCTGCCGGACCTGAAGCCGGTGAAGGAAACTCGACTACAGGTCCGTTCAACAACCGTCAACCTGCCGATGCCGGAAGTGACTCAACACGAACTCAGTCGCGCCGAGGAGCTGATCCCCATTGCGAGGGCTGGTGGGAAGGTTGCCTTTTTTGATTTAGTGTCGGCCTACAAAGCGGTTGTTCAGGATCAGTTGCAGAACAAAACTCCGCGGACAGATTGTGAAACACTTCTAAGCTGGGGGTTGTCTCATGAGTGGCGTGGAATTGGAAAAACATTACCCGTCGACGTCACCACGATCACGATCGGGCGTGACGTCGCGATCGTATTTTTGCCCGGTGAGGTTTTCGTCGAATTAGGGCTCGCGATAAAGCAGGCGTCTCCTTATTCCACGACCATGATTTTCGAATTATCAAACTGCGTAGAGACGATGTATATCCCGACGCGGGCCGCTTATGCTGGCGGCAGCTACGAAGTCACGAATTCTGCGGTTGAGCCTGGTTCGGGGGAGATGCTGGTGGAAGCAGCACTGACTCTGCTGCGCGAGTCGGCATCTGCGGAGTAACTTTTGTGAGAAATGTTTTCGGTTTGCAGAGACTGCGAAACGTTGCGTGACGAGGCTGCCGGTGCCATGAACCAAAACTTCACAACGGTGTTTTCCTTTTCGTTTGCTGACCATTCCTGATGCTTTTTGTTGGGCGAAGCAGCCCGCGGTTGACTGGCCTCGATTCGCCGCGAAGCCGCCGCTCAGGAAGTGCTGAACATCGCCGCCACGGCCAAGCGCCGAAGCAATCGCACAGAACAACTGTGAGCCACTCCCTCAGCAGCTCTCGTGTGTGCGGGGCCGCACGCTGCGGCTTGAACTGCGCTTATTCGCACACGTGACAGGGGATCGGCGTGAATCTGCAGACTCGCCGGATGCCTGAGCAATGGCACGCGATTCGCAAAGTGAATTGACTCACCGTGGCACTCGTACCAATTCCCTCACGATTGATCCTTCGCTCATGCCAACTCACAACCTCGACAAGATTTTCGCTCCTCATCGAATTGCCGTGTTCGGGGCCAGTGATAAGCGATCGAGCGTCGGCTACAGCGTGCTGAGGAATCTGATCGGCACGGAGTTCGACGGCGTCGTCTGTCCGGTGAACAATAAACGCGAAGCTGTTCAAGGGATTCAGGCATATCCGAACGTTGATGCGTTGCCGCATGTGCCTGATCTCGTGATCGTCTGCACGCCAGCTGCGTCAGTTCCGTACCTTGTCCATGAATGTGGTCGAGCTGGTGTGGGGGGGGTAATTATTCTTTCCGCCGGGTTTAAGGAAACGGGGAATGACGGAGCCGTTCTGGAAGAAGAGATCCGTGTCGCACAGAAGGACTACGACCTGCGAATCATTGGCCCAAACTGTCTTGGCGTGCTTGCACCACATCGGAAACTGAATGCCAGCTTCGCGGCATCAATGCCGGATGCTGGCAGCGTTGCACTGATTTCACAGTCGGGTGCCTTGTGTGACTCGATTCTGGACTGGGCTCAGAAGGAAGGCATTGGTTTTTCACATTTTGTCTCTGTCGGCAACATGCTGGATGTCAGCGTGGCTGATCTGATCGACTATTTCAACGATGATCCGCACACGAAATCGATCGTGCTGTACGTCGAATCAATTACCAATGCACGCCAGTTTCTGTCGGCAGCGCGAGCATTCACACGAACGAAGCCAATCGTGGCATACAAGTCCGGTCGATTTGCGGAGTCCGCAAAGGCGGCGGCTTCTCATACAGGAGCCATGGCTGGTGCGGACGACGTTTACGATGCCGCCTTTCAGCGCGCTGGGATTGAGCGAACGTTCGAGATCGACGAGCTGTTCGACACGGCGGAGTTGCTGGCGCGTCACGATCCGCCGCGTGGGCCGCGGTTGGCGATCGGGACAAATGCCGGAGGGCCAGGCGTCATCGCGACTGATGCGTTGATCACTCGCCACGGTGTTCTGGCGGAACTCTCGGGCTCTGCGATCCAGCAGCTGAATTCCTGCCTGCCGGCATACTGGTCGCACGGAAATCCGGTTGACATTCTTGGTGACGCTACGGCCGAGCGATTCACGGATGCACTTGATCCGGTGCTGAATGATGAACAGACGGACGCGGTACTCGTCATCCTGACACCGCAGGCGATGACTGATCCGAGCGCTATAGCCAGAGCCGTCGGAGACGCTGCCAAACAGTCGAGCAAGCTGGTCCTGGCAGCGTGGATGGGAGGCCCCTCGGTTGAGAGTGGAATTGAGATTCTCCAGGCCGCGGGCGTGGCGACATATTCCAGTCCCGAACACGCGGTTCGAGCGTTCATGCATCTTGTCGCATATGGTCGAAATCGAGAACTGCTGTATGAGACACCTCGAGAAGTGCCGATTAGTCTTCCATTTCGGTCGGCGAATTCTGATGAGTCAAAAGTCTCATCGATCGACGACCTGACGCATGTTTGGCAACCGCCTCGGACCGGTCTGATTTCACGTTTTCTTCGTCACCGATCGGTGCAGGGCCAGAAGTTGTTGTCGGAACAGGACTCCAAGGCCATCCTGACACGTTACGGGATTCCAACAACGCGAACGCTGATCGCCACGTCAGCCCGAAAGGCCGTACACCAGGCAAATGAACTCGGATATCCGGTCGTGCTGAAGATCCTTTCACCGGATATTACTCACAAGACGGATGTCGGAGGCGTCGTGTTGAATCTTCGCAATGACGACGACGTAAAACGTGGCTACAACGAAATTATCGAGAATGCGAAACGCCTCGCCCCCGACGCCCGCGTCACCGGGGTCACGGTTCAGCCGATGTTTGAGCGAGACCACGGAGTCGAACTGATTCTTGGGGCAAAGCAGGATGCGACGTTTGGGTCTGTCATCATGGTCGGAACGGGCGGCACCGCTGCCGAATGCTTTGGCGATCGCACTCTGGGGCTGCCGCCGCTCAACGAACGTCTTGCTCGTCGAATGCTGGAGTCTCTGAAATCCTGGCCATTGCTGCAGGGCTATCGTGGCCGACCGGGTGTGAACATGGACGAACTCATTCAGACGTTGATCAAATTCTCGTATTTTGTCGCCGATGCCCAGGAAATTCAGGAGTTTGATATCAACCCGCTGGTAGCCACGCAAAACGGAGTCATGGCGCTCGATGCGCGAGCAGTCGTTGACAATGAAGCGGCCACGAAATGGCATCGTCCCTTCGAACATCTGTCCATTTGACCTTACCCGGATCAGTACGTGCGTTCGGCCCAACTTCGTGATGGGCGAGCCATAAAGCTGCGTCCGATTCGGCCGGCGGATGAGCCGATGTGGCAGGCGATGGCGGAAGCCTGCTCGGAGGAGACGATTCACTCGCGATTCCGTTTCCTTGTTCGTCATCCAACACACAAGATGGCATCGCGTTTCTGTTTCATCGACTACGACCGTGAAATGGCCATCGTTGCGGAAATGGAAGAAGGTGGCCAGCGAAAGATGATCGGCGTTGGTCGGTTGGTGGCCGAGCCGGATCATGACACGGCTGAGTACGCCGTGATGGTGGCCGACCCATGGCAGGGTCAGGGGCTTGGCACTCTATTGACGGATTATTGCGCAGAGATAGCGCTTTCATGGGGATTGAAGCGAATCGTGGCCGAAACAGATTGGAACAACAAACGCATGCTCACGACGTTTCGACACCATGGCTTTGAGGTCACAAAACGATCTGAGGGAATTGTGTACGTGGAACGAACTTTGGCTGCCGCAGAATCCCCCGTTGTTTAGAATTGTTGACAGTCTCCTTTGTCGAATCGAGTTTCACGTGCCGCCTCTTCTCTATATGCACAAACGCTTTCTGGACCACGGCAGCGATTCCCATCCGGAATGCCCGGAGCGATTGCGGCATCTGTACGACCATCTCGAATCAACGGGTCTTGCGGAACAGTTCGAAACGCCGCAGATCGTGATCGCAGCAGAGGGCCAGATCCAACTGGCTCATCAAGTCGAATACATCAGTGATCTAAGACGATTTTCCCAGGCCGGTGGTGGCTGGTTGGCCAACGACACGTTCGTCACAGAACAGTCTTTCAGCACAGCGAGTTTCGCGGCTGGAGCAGTGATCGAAGCAGTCGATGCGGTGATGAAAGGCCCCAATCATCGAGCCGTTTGCCTGGTCCGACCGCCTGGCCACCACGCACTGCCCGCTTTGGCCATGGGATTCTGCCTGTTCAATAACATCGCCATCGGAGCAATTCACGCTCGGCAATTTCACTGTCTCCACCGCATTCTGATCGTGGACTGGGACGTGCCCCACGGCAACAGCACTCAACGCATTTTCTACCGCAACCATGATGTCTATTACGTTTCTGTTCACCGGTCGTCCTTCTTTCCTGGAACAGGAGCCGCGGATGAAACGGGAGAAGGTGCGGGCCTGGGAACGACGTTCAATCTGCCGTTGCCGTTTGGAGTCACACGCAAAGAACTGCTGGAGCGGTTTCGGACGCTCCTGAATGATGCAGCGTCCCGGTGTCGCCCCGAACTGGTGCTGCTGAGCGCCGGATTTGACGCTCACCACGCTGATCCGATCGGCTCACTTGGTCTGGAGACAGAGGATTTCGAACCGCTTACAAAGATGGTGCTGGACGTTGCCAACGAATACTGTGATGGGAAAATGGTGAGTGTCCTGGAGGGCGGATACAACGTCCCATTTCTTAGCGAATGCGTTGAACTGCATTTGAAATCACTATCGGGTTGACGCGTGCTGCGACTCGGACACGTATCGATCCTCAACGACTGTTGCAAGTTCTGTGAGGGAGAACATCTACAGCGAATTTCGCTGACTTGTGGCCGCAAAGGACACGTTTCGGCTTACGTGAGCCGGTTTCCGCGAGCGAGTACCGTTCGCAACAATAAGTAAACTGCTCTAAACGTTGAAACCGGACGGTAATCAGTATTTGTGGGACTCAGAGTCGCCTAACGAATGCGACCTGCTACAGTATCGGAATACAAATCACGACAGCCAGTTGCCTGAGCGATTTGTCCAAATTGATGCCCCGTTTTTCTAAACGAACAACCATCCATGATCGCAGGTCAGTTTACAGAACGTCGTCGCATTGAATTAATTCAGGTTGAGGAACCGACACTGAATTCAGCCGAGACCGGACAGATCGTCTTTCAACCGGAAATGACCTGCCTGTGTGGATCGGATCTACCATTCTTCGACAGCGATTTTGAAGGGCACGAGATCACCTACCCGCAGCCGACAGGAATGTCTCTGCACGAAATGGTGGGGACTGTCGTCGCGACAAACGGCCAAAAATGGAAACCGGGGACGCGAGTGTTGGCTGTGCCGGTTGGGCAGCGAGGATTGTACGAACGCTACGTATTGTCAGAAGACCGAGCCGTGGCGCTCGACGACCGACTGACTGATGAGCTTGCGTTACTGGCGCAGCCGTTCGGTACTGTTGTCTGGGCGCTGATGAAACTGCCGAACATGATCGGCAAAGACGTCGTCGTCCTGGGGCTCGGTCCAATTGGGCAGATGTTTGTTGCAGGACTGCGAAACATGGGAGCCCGAAGAATCATCGGCGTCGATCCGATTCCTGAGAGAACTCAGCTTGCCACGCGGATGGGAGCAACTGACGTCGTGTCAGCAGTTGGCAGCGAAGCTGAAGAAGCTGTTCGTAATGTGCTCGGCGGCCAGCTTCCGATATTCGTCATCGAGGCCGTGGGGCACCAGGCTCAGGCGTTCAATGACGCGACGTTGCTGGCTCGTGAATTCGGCACCATCCTGTACTTCGGGGTCCCGCCGACGCCGACTGATGGCATTAACCTGAAGGCAGCCATGCTAAAGAATCTAACGATTCGCACCAGTCTGCATCCGGACTTCGAAAATACGTTTCCGCTGGCGATGCAGTGGCTGGCGGAAGGACGGGTGGACCTGTCACCGTTGTTAACTCACCGTTTCCCGTTGTCGCAGATTCAGGAAGCATTCGACATGTTCCGTGACAGAAAAGACGGAGCCATCAAGGTGCTGGTCGAGTTTCCCGCGCTGAAAACAACAGCGACGACTTAATACTGCAGCCAGACCATGTGTTCGCTGCTGGAGCAATCCGTGACCGAATCCTCGGCGAACCCCAACGATGATCCTGCCAGAGACCTGGTCATCGAAGCCATCCGTACATGGCGTCACAACGATTCCTTCGACGACACATCGCAGAATCAAAACCACAAGAACAACTCCCCTCAGAAGACCTGGCTTGACTTCGCAGTCAACCTGCCCGGTGGTGAATATCTGTCACTGACATTCGATCGCTTGTCGATTGGAGCTTTCACCAGCAGGTTGGGGAATCGCCTGTTGTGGTGGCCGGCTGGTCAGGAAGAACGTCGGCGAATTTCGGTCGTTTCGTCACGTCTTGGTGAACGCAAGGATCTGCACCGTCATTGGTTCGATGCGTTGCGAACCGTCGCCGTCCGATGTGATCCACAGCAGGAGTGCCTGTGTGTTGTCGACGGCACAGCGGCTTGCGAAGCCGTCAGCCGAGCCGCCGCATTGTTCGGCATCCCGCTGTTAAGGTTGGTGATCGATCCTCGACAAATCACCGATCCCGAGGTGCTGGTGGACTGGTACCGTGCGAGCCGTCGCCAGGCTTCGCAGGAAGACCCGCTGTGCATGCAGGTCCGGATTTCTCCGGCGTTCCAGACTTCCAAAGTGTCGTCCACAATCGGGGAGTCGTCGCTGGTCGATGCGGCCCTGGTTTTCGCCGGTGAGAGAATCATCGCGTTAAGCTGCCGCAAGGGCGGCACAATTCAGCGTTTGTTGCTGCACAGCCTGCAACAACAGTCGCCACAGCCCACGGTGCTAGTGTTCGACGACAGAGACGACGCCCGTACGTCGACTCGGGACGAATTATCTGCAGCGGGGGCCGTGCCCTGGTTGCTGGACGGTTACCAGGACGACTATGCCGCGACTGCTGGCGACACCGGGAGAGCACCGGCAACGGCGGCATGTCCGCCGCCATCCGGTCCGCTTCATTCTCCGGACGAGTGGCTTTGCCATTGGACTCGTCCACGCCGAGGTCCGTGGCCGGATGAGTCCGCTGATGATTTTTGGGATGCTCTGATCATGGGTTGTGCTTCCGCAGATCACTCGGCGGTCGGGGCATTACTGCGGATCATTGAAACTCGTCAATTACTGCCGTCTGAACTGTCGCATGGCGCGGTCTCCTGGACAGCTGTGCCGTTGAACGAATTTGGAAAGCGTCGAGTCTATCGACGCCACCTCAGGCGCTACGACTTCGAACCATGGGGCGTGGCTGTGCGGCGGAGCGCGTTGCTGAACAGCGGATGCCGACCTGTTGTATACGTGCACCCTGATGCTGACGATGAAGAAGAAAACGGTCCAGCGTGGGAACGTCAGCCTGCGACTGATTCTTCCGGGAGAATCGACTGGACAACAGAACGCGAGTGGCGAATACTCGGCTGCGTCGATCTCGCCACGTTTGTCGCTGAAGACGTTTTCATTTTCGCAAACAGCAGCGCCGAAACCGCGGTTCTGCAAAGCGTGTCGCCGTGGCCGGTCATCAAAGTGCCAGAAACCTGAAGACAACAACGAAGTCTCGGTCTGTTGTCACAACCAGGCAAACCGCACCTGGTGCCAGAATTCGATGACTTCCCGAAAGACGACGAATCCCAATGAGCGACGACCACACGAAATTCGTGCGGTGACCGATGTGCCGGGACGCAACGCCACGTCGGGGAGCTCGATCAGTTTGGCCGTCGCATGACACACCGTAGCGCCATCCTGAACCTGCACGGCGTTTTCCAGATCCGACAGCTGTGTCTCCCAATCCTGTTCGGGCGTCGAGCGGATCATGTACCGCACACGCATGGACTCGGGATTTCGTGTACGAAACGTCGTTACATAACTTAACAGGTGACCAGGAATTGCCAGCTGTAGTTCCCAGGCTGGATCTTCAGGTACGATCTCCAGCAAACGTTGCCCCCGCTGTACGGGGCGTGAATGAAGTTCCTGTTGTGGATCGGGACGAAACACGGTGCCAGCAAACGGAGCTCGAATTTCCAGTGACGCGGACTGCTGAGTTAACAATTCTCGCTGTTGCTTCAGATTCTTTACATGCTTGTCCAGATGTTGTTCATCACCGCTTAACGCTGCGTCCGGGCGATTCAGGATTCCCTGCTGCCGAACGGCGGCCAGCTTACTGCTCGTGGTCTCAATTTCACCCTGTAACTGCTGCAGCTGAAGTTCCAGATCGGCGTTCGACATACGCAGCAGGACGGCCTGACTGTCGACTTTCGATTCGTTTTCAAACAGTACTTCGTCAATGGTGCCGTCGTCGGGGGCAAAGACATGCCGCTGATTTGCTGACAGAATCTTTCCGGGAACTTCGACTTCGAAATCCACCGGTATAACAACCAGCGCTAAAGCGGTCACTCCCAGGCCAATCAACCAGCGTCTGCGTCGAGTCGTCACCAGGCGACTCAGCAAAGTATGCTGACCGTCAAAATGCCGCTGCACTGGTACCTCAGCCGCGTTTAGCAACTGCTGCAGAAACGCTTCGTCTGGCAGCGGCGAATCATCGAACAGTTCGATCACGACAACCGCATCTGCCGAACCTTTGTCGCCGTTCCCGTTCAAACGTCCCAGCGGCGCCACACGTAACACGCGAGCCCCCTGGCTGTGCAGGCAACTCGCAGCTTCACTAAGCTCAGGGTCGGCAATCAACGATGCCAGCGGAGACCAGTTCGTGCCCCCGGCAGATTGCTCTACCACAGTTTGCTCTTTCTGCAGTAACCGCTCGGCCATGCTTTGCAACGCCCGCACCGAATCCGATGACAATTCGGGCGCGTTGACACCAGTGATTGCCTCGGCCCGAAACCTGCCGTCACGTTTGGCAAGCACAGTGACGCGGGTGTGCCCCAGCAGCGCCGCACCGTCCTGAGCAATAATGTTGGCCGCCTGTTGCAGAGACGTCGACTGATGCAGACCAGCGACG
Source organism: uncultured Planctomycetaceae bacterium (assembly GCA_937919915.1). Lineage (GTDB taxonomy): Bacteria > Planctomycetota > Planctomycetia > Planctomycetales > Planctomycetaceae > Fuerstiella. The sequence goes on along the minus strand of CALFOL010000352.1, from coordinate 4,730 downwards.
AGTTCCGTCAGGCCGGCCTGAGACTGAATTCGTGCTTCATACTGCGACAACAAATGCCGACTCACGAATGTCCCCACGATATCCGTGACTGCCCGAGCCCCTTCGGTAAAACTGTTTTGTGGACAATGCAACTCGCCGTAGTCCGTGGCCAGGACAAAAGTCAGCTGCTGTGCCAGGCGGTTCGATAGATAAAGTCTGTTGTGGTGAACCACGTCAGAACGTGCCTGCAGCAGGTGTCCCTGCCCGGCAGCCTCAACAGGGCCGGGCTGGCTTTCCGACTTCACAGCCTGAGTTCTGCCGTCCGCGGTAATTGACTCCAGAGAATCGGGACGAACCAGCCACTGTTCCACTGCAATATCGCTTCCCAGCGTACTTAAAGCTGATGCTGCCAGTTTCAGCAAGTCAGCGAACAGAGTTTCACCAGCGCAGGCGTCACGTTCCAACTGTTGCAGCTGGGCTTCGAATTCCGTGAGCCACGATTCCGACATGTCTGATTTCCATTCGATAACTGGCTGCACTTAAGCCACGCCGGGATTGTATTGAGCTGCCACAAATATTGCAGCGCCGGAAAGACTACGAGTCCAACCCCGTGACTCTGCGAATCGATTAGTTGGACTGGGCAGACTCTTTGGACAACTCGGCGCCGAAGGTATTAAAGAAATCCGGTTAGAACGATAACGCGTATGGAAACGAAAAAAACGAATTTCCGCACTGTAGCCCGGGGCGAGACTTAAGAACTTGACGACGCGCAGCATTCTCCCCTCGGTTGTATGGGGGGCCGTCCCGACCTGCCGATGACAGGAACACTGCGGTTCATCCCGCCTTCGGGCGGGATTGTCGGATCACGAACCCTGGACGAACGGATTTCGCCCCCAATGCACACTGTGAATACAGTCAAAGCCCAAAGCAGTTCGGTACGCCGAACAGGTTTGGCAGTGCGCGCATTTGGGAGCGGACTGTGCCTCGCTGCTGCAATGCTGCTGTTCGTTGCCAGCGGTTGCCGATCGGCTCAGACGTGGGAGGAGACCGTTGGCAACAACACAGTGGCTGTCGATCGCATTTCACATTCGATGGACAACCCCACACCGCAAATTCACAACGCCGCCTGGGCCAACGCTCCTGTGACAGTGCGAGACCAGGCAGAACTCAGCGCGCTCACCTATCGTGATATGAGCCTTGATGAACTGCTGGCCATTGCGATGCAGAATTCCGATGTGCTCCGACAACTCGGCGGCACTGTGCTGCGGAACCCGGACAGTATTAAGTCTCGCTTCACGGGAGCCCTAGCCAACACAGACCCGCGTTTCAGCCCGGAAGCCGCCTTGAGTGCATTTGATGCGCAGCTTCAGGGAACCGCATATTTCAGCAACAACGATCGCATCTATAACAACCCGTTCGCAGGCGGTGGTCAGCGCGCGTTTCAGCAGGACCTGCATGAATACTCCCTCGAGCTTTCAAAGGTGACGGCGACCGGTTCTCAACTGGCGCTGCGGTCGATTTCTGTACACGACGCCAACAACTCGCCCGGCAACACATTCCGGAGTGCGTGGGACACGTACGTGGAAGGCGAAATTCGTCAGCCCCTGCTGCAGGGCGGAGGTTTACAGTTCAATCGTATCGCCGGCCCAGGTAGTTCTCCCGGCGTGTACAACGGTATTCTGCTGGCCAAGGCCAACGCCCAGATGACTCAGACGGACTTCGAAGTCGCAGTTCGCGATTACATTAACGACGTCACAAATGTGTACTGGGACCTGTACTTCGCCTACCGCGATCTGGACTCACGCAGCCGCGCGATGAAGCAGGCTCTGGAAGCATGGAACCGAATTAAGGCTCGCCAGGAAAGTGATCTGGAAACCGGAGCCGCCGAAGCTCTGGCACGCGAACAGTATTTCCGATTCAAGTCCGATGTTGATGAAGCGTTGACCGGCCGTGTGACGCAGGGAACTCGCACCGGGAGTGGAAGCACAGGCGGAACGCTCGAAGGATCCGGTGGAGTCCAAACGACAGAACGACGCCTTCGCTTGCTGGTGGGGATGAAGATCTCCGACGGGGAGATGATTCGACCAGCAGACGAACCTACTCAGGCTGATATCGTCTTCGATTGGTTTATCGTCCAACAGGAAGCGCTGCAACTGCGTCCGGAATTGAGAAAGCAGCAGACGGTCATTCGGAAGCGAGAAATGGAGCTACTGGCGGCTAAGAACTTCGTGAATCCTCGCCTGGATGCTGTCGGTCGATACCGCTTCCGTGGTTTCGGCGACGATCTGAACCGCACCGACAGTGGCGACCAGGCGTACTCTTCAGCATCAAGAAACCTGTTGAGTGGCGATCAGCAGGAATGGTTTGTTGGAATGGAATACACTGTACCAATTGGCTATCGAAAGGCGCATCTGGCAGTTCGCAATGCTGAGGCCTTGTTATGCCGCGAACGAATTGTGCAGCGTGAACAACAGCGATCGGTCGTCCATGACCTGAGCAATGCAATCACAGACGCAGCAAGGTCTTACGAAGCATGTCGTAACAGTCTGAATCGATTGATGGCAGCACAGGAACTGTTGGCCGCGTACCAGGCTCAGGACGAAAACGATATGGATATCGATGTCGACCATTTACTGGACGCTCAGCGCCGAGTGGTTGAGGCAGAGATCCGGTACTTCCGTTCCAGAACAGAATACGCAGTGGCCTTGAAGAACGTCCATGTGGAGAAGGGTTCGCTGCTGCAATACCACAATCTGAACATCTTTGATCAACCGAAGGTGGCTCATAACGTAAGCGCGCGATGATCTACAGGGCCAGCAAAGCCTGAGGAAAATTGCGACGTGCGACGCTCAGGTGCTGGCCGTCCTTTGAGGTTTCGCTTGTCATACGGGGTTCTTCTGAAGATCTCGTCTCCCTCTCTGTAAGAAACCCGTATGTCTGCGATGAACGCGATTGTCGTCCATCCGCAATGGGGTGCAGTTGGCGTACGCCCTTGAGTTCGGGGCGCGGAATGTCGAGGTGCTTACAGCGTATTACGCTGCCGTGTCGCCGCGGCGAACGGTCTTCGACGGCAAAATCGCCTGCTCCCACGAGCCCGACGCGTCCACATGTCCAGGTAGACTGTTTAGCTCCACTGTTGGTGTACAGTTGACTCACAATCGACTGGAATTCCCAACGAATTCCCAACGTTTTTCCTGGACGTTGTGGGGTTTCCGCATGCACCTGCACGGCGTTTGCCGGAATCGACGATCTCAGAAGGCTGCTGAGATCGCGGGGATTTGTGACTCATGAAGGTTGCCTGAACGGCGGATCAGTTCATAATCGCGGAAGCGACCCAGACTGTCGCAATCTTTTTGATCACCGTTGATGCAGGCCAGAGTTCAATAGTATGAGCGATGTTTGGTTGTCACTGCGGGGAGTCTCTCGATCGATCTGGTCACACGCGGTGAAACCCACGCCGCAGGACATTGGACGTCTTGGTGACTGCCCGATCCACTTGTTTCGCGTCGTCACGCCGTGATCTGGGTGTCGAAGGGCACGATGTGGTTGCAGGATCTTGGCAGCAGCAATGGATCGTTCATCAACGGCAAACGGGTTACGGAAGCGAAGTTTGTGGTGGGAGACACACTGCAACTAGGCAAGGTGATGCTGGATATCGTTGAAGGTCTCGCAATTGAGGTTTCCACTGATGTGCTGATCGACCGCCCCACGACTCCCAATGCCGAAGCGGATCCGGTACCTGACCCCATAGGTATCGACACCATCGACATGACAATGGAATCGCTGACTGAAGCACAGATGCGGCGGTTGCGCGTTTTGCTGACGGGGAAGTCGGAGAAGGAAGTCCCGGAAACATTGTTTCTGAGCCCCCACACCGTGCATTCGCATGTCCGGATGATCTATGAATACTATGGGGTGAATTCGCGGCCGACGCTGATGGCACATTTCATTCAGCTGGCGCTGTCAGATGACGCGGCGGATGGTCGAGCCATTTAGAAGCGTTGGCGTAATTTCGCGGTTCGGCAGCTGGACAATTGCGGGCGCCACGATTTTTAGGTGGAATATCGGTTTCGCTTTGATCCGGATGCATCCGTTCCTCGTTATCAAGCCCGTGGGCACGGGGTTCGTGGGAAACCAGGTGACAGCGGACTGACCGGCTCGGTCCGCACCGTGCCCACTCTCTGGAACACAGCTATCCTGGACGGTAGACTGTTGGCACCGGAAAAATCTGTTTTATGACACAGCTGAATAAACGAACCAGGAAACTCAGCAGATGACTGAAGAGAACGTCGAACAACCACAGTCCACCGGACTCGGCAACACGGCTGGTAATTCCCCGGATTCGGGCTCGATTTACCTGGTCTCCTATCCGAAGGTGGTGTTTTTGTATCCCACGGTGCTGGCTGCATTGTTTGGTGCCATTTTCATGTTTGCCAACGGGAATGATCCGGGAGCCGCTTACGCCAGTATTCCGGCAAGAATATTTCTGACCGTGCTGGCGATCAATCTTGTTGTGATCGCATTCGATTTTCCGCGAACAACATCCCTGACCTGGTTTTTTGCACTTGTGGCGGGTTGCATTGGGCTTTGGACCTTGTTTCGGTTGAATCCTGATTTCATACCGTGGATTACTCACAAGGTTACCTACATCCAGCCAGCCGCCAATGGCAGCTTCTATGCCATGTATGTTGTGATTATGTTTCTGCTGTTCATCTGTGTGATGGTCAGTCGACGATTTGACTATTGGGAAG
>CALFOL010000351.1 GCA_937919915.1 uncultured Planctomycetaceae bacterium | reverse complement strand
GGCGACAGCCAGGGGATCCAGGGGCGTTGAACGGGTAAGCCGCGAAGCGGCGACAGCAGTTCACGTGATACATCTGCTGTCGCCTCTTCGAGGCTTTCCCATGCGTTCCTGTCATTTCCTCGGGCTGACGCCCGAGGCTATATGCTGTCGCCCCGTTCGCGGCTGTATTTTTACTCGAATTTCCGCGAAAAGTGGCGCTGTCCAATTAGTCCTCGTTAGGTTAGCGTACCCTACTTCACCGCAGGCAGCGGTGGCAGGTTCATCGTGGCGGGTGATTCACCGGTGGCCTGACGTGTGAACGGTTTGCCGAATTCGGTAAAGCCGTCGACGAAGCCTCCGTGTGACAAAAAGAACTGTCCGTCGTCGAGTCCCATAAAGCGGTCCAGACGATCCGCTTTGCCCGTTTGATCGTGGCTGAATTTGGCAGTGGTGATTTCGATCCATTCGCCGGCAGCAGTGCGAATCCACTGATTCCCGTACAGCGCTTTGCGAACGACGTGACCGTTGCGCCCGATGAAGTTCTCGCTGAAGCTGTACAAACCTCGCATGTACTTGCCTTCTTTCGGAGCCTTCCAGCTGGAAATCAGCATCCACTTCTTTGAATCCGGATGAAAGTAGTAGCCCGCGTAGACGGTGTGAGTTTCACTGACGGGCTCAGCCGTCACCAGGAACTTCTGCTTCTCGCCCGTCTTCCACCAATACTTCAGGTGACTATGTCCGCCCGTGCCTTCGTTGCCGAAGTCGCCGGAATAAACGCCGTCGCCTTTGGCCAAAAGCTGCACTCGGTTTTCGTTGTCGACCTTTCCGCGATCCACAGCTTCGCCACCGCTGTCCCACACACTAAAAATAATTCGGCGTTCCGTCGGACTGTTCACCTGCATGCCGAAGTAGCCGCGATGCCAGCCACACGCCATGTAGTACGTCCACAGCGGATCTTCGACTCCGGTCATCTCACAATAGAACGCGGAGACCTTTGTGTCTTTTTCGACGGGATACGCCAAGTGGACCGACGCAGCGTTGCGCCGTGGCAACAAATTGAAGTGTGCCTGCTCAGTAGCTGGTCCGGACAGCACAAGTTCCTGCACATCGCCGTTGGGTTGCTCCGCTTTGTTCAACGACTCCAGTCGAAACGAAACATAGCCCGCGTTGGCAATTTCGAATTTGCCAAAATCAGCGGTGACATTTGTGTCACCCGTGCCGTTGACTTCGACCGTTCGTGACTGCTCGGCGACGGTCAGCTTCAGGGCACTGCGATTCCCTTTCGGAAGCCGCAAAACGACCGACGCATTCACTTGACCCGCCTGCTTTATCTGGCCGAACCAAAGGATTGCGGTCTGCGGATCAATCCAGCGATTCACACCGTCATTGGAAACGCGAGCACCGTCAGCATCGGGATCCAGATAAGCGGTCGACGCGGGAATACGCAGTCCTTCCGCATGGCAAATCGAACACACGGATAACAGAATTAGAACGCTCAAACGCTGCATTTTCGTCCTCAGACAAGGGCACTGCCCTTGACCCAATGGGCGTGGCATGCCGAAAGAAGTGAAAAGTTCCAGGCGCCGAGCCGCTCCGTTGTCGCTCTGACGTCGCTGCAGAAAGATGCGCGCACCGTGCACGCATCATACCGAGGTCGACTCTGAATCTCAACAACGTGACCAAGCGACATTCTGGCAGATTCCGCTTTGGCTGCCAAACTGCCGTATCGCCGCCTCTTTTTTCGAAAAGTGGTGCAACACGATCCGAATTGACAGGAAATCCGGAACAGTCTTCCTGCCTTGCCCAGAATTCAGCATTCTCGCGACCGTCCTGCAGGTTTAGTATCCCAGTCATCCCAAATCAACAACGCGATTTCTGCCGAATGTCATCGAACGAAAAATCTAAAGCAGAGCCGCTGGGCAATTTCCCGCTTGAACGGCAATTTGTCCGCACAAGAATGGCCAAGCACCGGTTGATCTCAGGTTCCCGCCTTTGGGCGCTGGAAGAGGGAGTCGGTTCGCGGAGCCGTTCTGTTCAAAAATCCAAAGGAGTACCAGTCGGACGTGTTGTCCGGGTACTCATGTCATCGGAGATTGGTTCATGTTGAAGCGAATTGACTGGCGTAGCATTGGTCGAAACTGGTTCGGAAAAACTTCACCGCGTCGTCGAAAGACGAGAAGCGACGAAGGGGCTTCGGCGGTAGCGCGAGTTGCTCCGGAAACGCTTGAAAGTCGTGCACTGCTGACGTTGACGGTGAACCTGGCCGCCAGCACGGTTGCTGAAGATGCAGGTGCAGCAGCCACGACAGCGACGGTGACTCGCGACGGTGACACAACGAGTCCCCTGACAGTCACTTTGTCCAGCAACGATACTACTGAAGCCACGGTTCCCACATCGGTGGTCATTGCAGCTGGCCAGATGACCTCGCCAGCGTTCAACATCGATGCAGTTGATGATTTGATTGTCGACGGCAGTCGGACGGTGACGATCTCAGCGAGTGAAGCCAGTCACAATACTGGTACCGCGATGTTGACCGTCACCGACAATGACGTCGCCACTCTGACGGTAACAATCGGAGCGAGCTCGATCAATGAAGCCGATGGCGCTGCTGCGACGACCGGTACTGTCACTCGCAACACCTCGACGACCAGCCCCCTGGTTGTGACACTTTCCAGCGATGATACTTCGGAAGCAACCGTGCTGACGACCGTTACCATTCTCGCTGGCGAAACATCTGCCACTTTCGATATCAACGCAATCGACGACGACCTCCTCGACGGGACACAGACTGCAACGATTACCGCGTCGGCCATGACATACGTCAACGGTGTGGACACATTGGACGTCACGGATTCTGAGAACCTGACCGTTGTGATCGCAGCAGCGTCCGTTGCCGAAAACGGTGGCGCAGCAGCGACATCAGGAACCGTCACACGCAGCAACACGGACACCACAAGCGCCCTCACTGTGACACTGGCAAGCGATGACGCAACCGAAGCAGCTATTCCAACGACGGTCATCATTCCTTCCGGCCAGGCGTCTGTCACATTCAATGTCGACGCCGTCGACGACAGCATCCTCGACGGTACGCAAACAGCCACAATCACCGCTTCAGCCACTGGATACAGCCCAGGAAGCGACACAGTTGACGTTACCGATGCCGAAACGCTGACACTCACCATCAGCACCTCACCAATTGCCGAGAATGCTGGTGCGGCAGCTGCGTCGGCAACAATCACCAGAAGCAATACCGACACGAATAGTGCTTTGGTCGTCACGCTGGGCAGTGACAGCACTGATGAGGCAACGGTCCCGATGGAAGTCACAATTCCTGCGGGGCAAACATCAGCCACGTTCGACGTGAGTGCTGTCGATGACAACTTACTGGACGGAACTCAGGCGGTAATCATCACCGCATCGGCGGCTGGCTATGCGGACGTTACAGACACTGTGAACGTTAACGACTACGAAACGCTGACCATTTCTGTGAGTGCCGATTCCATCAGCGAAAACGCGGGCACAACAACAGCGACGGTCACCCGTAGTAACACAGATACAACCTTCGAAGTCATCGTCAACCTGAGCAGCGACGACACCTCGGAAGCGACGGTTCCAGCGACGGTCACAATCCCTGCGGGACAGGCGTCGGCAACCTTCGATATCAATGCGGTTGACGATGCTCTGCTGGATGGCACACAAACCGTAAACATCAGTGCCACTTCAACGGGATACGTCGCAGTCAGTGACTCACTGGACGTCACGGACTACGAAGCGCTGTCTCTTGTCATCCTTGCGGCATCAATCGGTGAACCTGGCGGGGCAACAACGGCCACAGTCAGCCGTAACAGGACTGACGTTGCCAACCCACTGGTTGTCACGCTGTCCAGCAACGACATCAGTGAAGCGACCGTCAGAACAACAATTACCATTATCGCCGGGGAATTCACCTCCGCACCATTCGCAATCGGTGCCGTTGATGATGCAGTCGCTGACGGTGACCAAACAGTGACGATTACAGCGGCTGGAGCAGGATACGCAGCGGCCACGGGCGAGATTGTCGTGACTGACAATGAAGGACCAGCGGCACTGACTGTCTCCGTTTCTCCGACCTCCATCAGCGAACTCGGCGGCACAGCAATCGCCACAGTCAGCAGAAATTCGGTCACCACAGATCCACTGACTGTCACCCTGGTCAACGGCGATGCTTCCGAAATCGACATTCCCACGGAGGTGATCATTCCCGCCGGACAGGCGTTTGTCACATTTACCGTGACGGCTGTCGACGACGCACTCGTCGACGGAATGCAGACCGCAACCATTACCGCAAGTGCAGCGGCTCATGATAGTGGCAGTGGTGATATCGGAGTGGCCAGCAACGAAGTTTCGTCGCTGACATTGGTAATCACCGATGCGGCGATTGACGAAAACGGCGGTGTCACCACAGCTGTCGTCACCCGGAATTCCGATACCAGCGGGCCGCTTGTCATCACGCTGCAAACCAGCGATGCCACTGAAGCCGTGCCGCGTCAGACGACAATCACCATTCCGGCAGGCGTAAGCGAATCAGCTCCCTTCTTTGTCGATGCGGTCAACGACGTGCTGGCGGACGGCCTGAAAACAGCCACTATCACAGCCTCAGCCGCTTCGCATACAGACGGCTCTGACAGTGTCGACGTGACGGATGATGAAGGCGGGGCCGCACTAAGCGTGTCGATCGTTGAAGCCGCGATCAGCGAAAATGGAGAATTCGCAACCGCAACAGTAAGTCGCAACACCGAAACACTGAACGATCTTGTCGTGACTTTGACAAGCAGTGACACAGGCGAAGCCACGGTGCCAGGCACGGTGACCATTCTCGCCGGACAGAGCTTTGTCAGCTTCCAGATCGACGCAGTCGACGACAGCATTGTGGACGGAACGCAGACGGTCACGGTCACCGGCACCGCGACTGGTTTCACCGACGGGACGGACACAGTCGATGTGAATGACGATGACGATGAGGGTGTGCCCCGTGTGACTGTCACCATCGTTGATTCCGCGATCAGTGAAAACGGAGGAACCTCAACCGGTACCGTTACTCGCAACACCGACACAACGGCCGAACTCACCGTCACCTTGACAGGGGATGACACCAGCGAGGCAACCGTTCCCGCCAGCGTGGTCATTCCTGCCGGCCAGCCATCAGCAACGTTCACGATCACAGCGGTTGACGACACAGTCGCGGACGGCGACCAGACCTTTACCGTCACGGCTGCGGCTACCGGACTGGCCAGCGGCACGGGCAACCTGCAGATCACAGATAGTGAAACAGCAACGCTGACACTATCGATCACTGATACTGCAATCAGCGAAAACAGTGGCGTCACCATGGCGACAGTCAGCCGAAATTCTGACACCACGAACGCCTTGACTGTCATCGTGACCTCCAGTGATGCGGGCGAAGCCACGGTTCCGGCAACAGTTGTCATTCCTGCTGGAGCCACCGATTCCGCTCCGTTCGCAATCACGGCAGTGGACGACGCCATCGCCGACGGTGACCAGGCAGTCACAATCACGGTTGGGACGACGGGACATGTCGACGGGACTGGCAGTGTTCAAGTCACCGATGTCAGCGGACCCGCGGCACTGACTGTCAGCATCGTGGCAGATGAATTCAGCGAAGCGGCGGGATCAACCGCAACCACCGCAACCGTCAGCAGAAACACGGATACGACCAACGATCTGATCGTCACGCTGGCTTCCAGTGATTCCACTGAAGCAACGGTTCCAACAACGGTCACGATCCCTGCTGGTCAAACCACGTCCGCTCCATTCAACATCACAGCCGTTGACGACACCATCGTCGACGGTGCTCAGACCGTGACCATCACAGCGACTGCTGCAAATCATGCAAACGGCCTGGATAGCGTCCTGGTCACTGATGATGAGGTTGCTGTCGTTACCGTACTCAGTCCGCGGGGCATCATTACAGATGTCCGCCCCCAGATTTCCTGGGATGCGGTCCAGGACGCAGTGTCGTATGACGTCTATCTGAATCTGGACGGAGCCGGAACAACCTTCTTCCGCCAACTGAACGTTGCCAGCAGCACCACAAGTGTGACTCCCGACATTGATCTTGAATTCGGACGATACCGCGTCTTCGTCTACGCGAACTTCGCCAGTGAACCAAGATTGACTGCGACGCCACACACATTTGTGCTCAGCATCACACCACAACAGCTGACACCAACTGGCTCACTGGACAGCAACACTCCGGAATTTTCGTGGAATCGACTCGCGGGAGCCACGAGCTACACGCTGTACGTGGATGATCAAATAAATCCGGAGAACCGCATGTCCACCGTGGTAGATCAAACACCAGATGCAACGACACCGCTGAACTTTACATTAACGACTGCCCTGCCATCGGGAGACTTCAAATGGTGGATCCGAGGAGTTCGGGCCAACGACTGGCAGGGCAGCTGGGGCAGCCCAACGACATTCAGCACCGGTGGGCGTACAAAGGTCACGTCGATCACTCCTGGTCAGACGGTAGCCACAAATACTCCACAGCTAACATGGTCGACTGTTTCCGGAGCCGTGTCGTACGAAATTTACGTTTCCCGGGAAGGCACTCCTGGGGCTTTGTTCCGTGATGCTGGCCTCACGACGAACACAATACCGTCATCGCGAGTGCTGGAGAACGGCAACTACACAGTCTGGGTTCGTACAGTGTTGATCAACGGTAATAGAGTCTGGGGAGCAGGTGTTCCATTCACAGTGAATGCAACCAATACCGACCTGCAAACGACTCCGACGACTCCGACGGGACCTGGATTCGATACGACTCCGGAGTTCGTCTGGGAGACCACCACAGGAGCAACCAGCTACGACATCTATCTGCACAATGGCGCGACCGCCGACCTGCGGACTGGATTAACCGGAACAACATTTACGCCGACCACTCCGCTGGCAGCGGGTGAATGGACGTGGTCAATTCGTCCAGTCGATGCTTCCGGAGCGGGTGCGTGGAGTACCGCGGTCGCCTTCAATAACACCGGACGCAGCAGGCTCCTCACTCCCGTCAGCCCAACGACAGTTACGCCAACGTTCACCTGGATACCGGTAACGGATGCTGTTCGCTATATCCTGCAGGTTGACAATGTGACAACCGGAACCTCTCAGGTCATTCGCGAGAACAACCTCACGACGACCACGTTTACTGCGGCATCTCCATTGGCCGCTGGCGACTATCGCGTTTGGGTACGAGCAATCAGTAACTCGGCTGACGGCTTGTGGAGCTTCCCGCTGAACTTCACCGTCGAAGCCAGCGTGACTCAGCTGTCGGAGAACCAATCACCAACAACGTTGTTGGCATCGGTCAGCCCACAGTTGCGCGGTATCGAAGCCGTGGCTGCGGAAGTTGCATCAGTGTCTCAGCAGGAACGCGACGCAGTTAAGCGAACTGAGCAAGTTTCCGAGCCATTGAACGCTGACGACCTGATGATTGCGATGCTGTCATCGGGCCAATGGCTGGAGGGCTAGTCAAAGGTGGGCAAAACAGCCGTAGAGCAAGCGACCTGCTTGCTCCTTCGGCTGGAACAGAAAACGTCGAATAGGCAGACAGCGACACCTGTCTATTCGACTCCTCAAACGACAACCGCAATCAAGACGCCGTTCGCAGAATCCTGCGTACCACAACCACAACGCAGATCATGTAGACTCCACACGCCACAAGCAGCGGGTAGATCAGGCCCGGAAACGCGGTGATCAGGTTCTCCGCCAGCCAGGCCTGAGCAAAACACAGCGGAGCCATGCCGCAGCCGGTGACTAACATGACTTTCCAAATTGGAATCCGCGTCAACCCGGCAGCATAAGATACAACGTCGGATGACGTCAGTGGATTCAGTCGCAGCAAAAAGATCAACAGCGCGCCGCGCGTTTCGATCTCGTGCTGCACACGTTCCAGCTTGTCGGGCTCGAAGAATCGCGTCAACCAGTTATTGCCCAGCGATCGCGTCACAGCACAGGCGATTCCGGCTCCCAGGATGTTGCCAATTAATGACAGAGTCCCGCCCAGTGCCGGGCCAAACACGATTCCGCCTGGTGCGTACAGCATCAGCCCCGGAATCGGTGCGACGACGACTTCAACCACGACAAACAAAACGTACACCAGCGGAGCAAACGCTCCGAAGCGCAGGAAGTACTGCTTCAGTCGATCAACGCGAGTCGCCGCGTCGGCATCACCGCCGAACAGATCGTAGACAATTCCTTCTGTCTGCCATGACCAGCCAATAAGCAACAGCAACGACAGCAGAATGAGAATCAGTAAGCACCGAACAAGCTTATTCATCAAATGGAATTCAGGCCGCCGAGGCCAACAGGCAGGAAATTCTTAGACAAGCCCCCGCATTCTACCGCTCAATAGACAGGATGTCGCTTTGCCGCGTGGAGACCCAAGGCCAACGCATTGGTTTCACAATGGAAAGTCGACCAGTTTACCAGCACGACGCGCAAGCGAGTGAATTCACGGTGTTTCTCTTGATTCACTCGCTTGCGCGTCGTGCTTGTAATAGCCACAGTGTGAAAAAGTGAGTTGCCGTGGTGGAGACCCTCTGATGATCGAATCACAGCCGTTCAGTCCTCCGAAGTGTGAGGCTTCAGAAGCCCCGCCGACTCCGCCAGAGCGAAAAGAATGCTCAAAGCATGTGGTGGTCGTTGGGTTTTTCAATCCTCTCTGTGGCAGCTGTCGTCACGATGGATTGTCCCGCCTTCAGTACCCTCCGTTCCCAATTCGGTGACGACTCCCTGATGGATCGAGCAATCCTGCCTTTGATCGTTAGCGGCGTGTCGATTTCGGTTTCGTTTCTATTCGCCATACCAGTCTTCGTATCAGGGAATTTCAGGCCAGCGAGGTGGCTTTTCCCGACCAGTATCGCACTGACCTGGTTCGTCATATGTTATGACTGGCGAGGATTGATTGTAACCGGAAGGCCCACACATCATCATCTATGGCGTGATCTGCAATGGTTAGCATTCGCTATGCGTTATGGTCACCTCGGTGAAATCGTGCTCTTCATCTGCGTGCCATGGTTTTGCTGGGAATTCTGCAGGAACTCGAATTCCAGCGAATCCTTGAGACGGAGGTCACAAACTGTAAAGTGGGTCTCAGGAACTGAAACACATCGAAAGACCACCTGCCAACGAGATCACTGATGCTCCGATCGCTACCGGCTCTCATCCTCACCAGCAGCTTCGCCGCAACAGTCCTCGCGCAAGTAACCGCCCCGCCCGCAGAACTCAAGCTGGATCCGTTTTATGCGAAGTACATTTCTGCGAACGGCTACCCGATCATTAGCTCAAAGAACGTCAGCGATTATGCGTTAAAAGAGGCCGCGTATCTGGTAAATCTGATGCTGGCGCAGCGACCTGATGTTCGTGACGCCATGATCAGCAGCGGATCCCGACTGATCGTGATGGCTCACAACGAATTCACCACCGAAGTGCCCGAACATTCGCACCTGCGTCCCAGGGATTTCTGGGACGCCCGCGCGCGAGGACTCGGTGGATCGCGTACTGATCCTGTCTGTTCGTGTGCCGAAGAGAATTTGCTGTGCTATCCAGGTGATCCGTATTCAACAGAGAACATCCTCATTCACGAATTCGCCCACAACATCCATTTGCGCGGCCTGGTCAATGTCGACGCCACATTCGACGACCGTTTGAAAGCAGCCTACGACCAGGCGATCGCCGCCGGGCTTTGGAAGACGAAATACGCGTCGACCAACAAAGCAGAATACTGGGCCGAAGGCGTACAAAGCTGGTTCAACAACAACCGCCCACCAGATCACGATCACAATCATGTCGACACTCGAGAAGAACTGCGCGAGTACGATCCGCAACTGGCCGCCTTGTGTGAAGAAGTGTTCGGTAACACGACGCTAACGTATACGAAGCCGGCCACACGGCTAAAGGATCACCTCCTGGGATTTGATCCATCAAAGTCACCCACGTTTGAGTGGCCCAAACGATTAGACGAAGTGAAGCGCAAGATTCGCGAAGACGCGGAAAACCGAAAGTAGTCCGGCCTGGTTTTGCTATCCTCGCTGGCAGCGATTTTGGCAGCAGGCAAGCGGCACGTGTGCTCAATTCATGAGAGATGGAAACGGCCAATGAACAACACAAATCCCTATGCAGCTGAGAATGATCCGAGCCGCGACAACAGTTGGATCAAGAAGGTCGATGTCCGTCCTGTCGAGCTGATGAAACGAGGTAAGCAGCTGGTGGACGATCAGTAAGCATTGCGTTTCAGACATGGCTCCATCAGCAGGATAAGGTGACCGGATCACTCAGAAGTTAGACGTTTTGGATAAATCGCATTAAGATCCGTGAACTCCCGGACGTCGTAACCGCGAAGTGAGACTCCGCTATGAACCGAATAATACTGTTGTGCCTGTCACTGCTCTGGACTGCGACGGCAATACCGGTCGATGCACAGGTCGCCGGTGACCGCGCAACAGATCGTCGCCCGGATGACTATCGCTCGCGGAACTTTCTCATCCATACGGATCTCGCCAAAGACGATGCGGAAGAGTTGCTGCAGAAGATGGAGACCATGTTGCAGATCATTTCCCGCTATTGGGGAGCGCCAAGTCGCAAAGTGATCGAATGCTATGTGATCGACGACATCAAACTGTGGCCACCCCGGTCCCTGCCAAATGAAGCGGTCAACGCTGTCAATGGCGGGGGTCTCACCATTGCTCGGGGCATGCGGCGTGGAAACCAGCTGAACATGAATGCCATCGTCTACGCGTCGAATCGATTCGGCACACCTCAGCACGAAGCCGTGCACGCATACTGCTACCAGACGTTCAGTTCGACGGGCCCCACATGGTACGCAGAAGGCATGGCAGAACTCGGCAACTACTGGATAGAAAACGATTCCACCGTCACCGCCCCGGACTATGTGATTCGGTATCTGACACAGTCCGATCGAAAAACGCTGGCCGAAATCACAGACAATCAGCAACAGACCGGCGATGGCTGGAGAAACTACGCCTGGCGGTGGGCGCTGTGTCATTTTCTGGTGAACAACGGAAACTTCCACGACCGCTTTCGCACAGTCGGCGTCGGCTATCTGACTGGCAAACCGGCGTCGTTTGAACGAGCCTTCGAAACGCAAATGGAAGAGCTGGATTTCGAATTTCAGTTCTTCATCGATCACCTGGAGCAGGGCTTCGATGTGCATCGCTGCGCATGGGACTGGAAGGCGAAGTTCCGTGAACAAAAGGGAACGCGTCCGGTGATCGCCAAAGTCAAGGCCGACAAGGGGTGGCAGTCAAGCGGATTGAAGGTCATCTCTGGACAGACCTATCAGCTGACAGCAAGGGGGGCGTGGAAAACGGCTGACAATGCAGAAGAAGTCTCCGTCGGCGGTGACGCAGCAGGATCGGGTTCTTTGCTGGGCACGATCTACCATGACCACCAACTCAGTCGCGAATTCGAACTCGGCGGAAAACAGACCTTCACAGCAACAGCGACAGGAAATTTGATGCTGCGTTGTCGTGATGAATGGAATCAGCTGAACGACAACAAAGGCACGATTTCGGTGGAATTTTTGTCGGCCAGTGACGAAGCCGCCATACCAGCACGACGCGCCAGCGAGTGAACTGAAGAATACTGTCGATTCACTCGCTGGCGCGTCGTGCTGGCATGGCGGGGAGCACAATATGAAAACGTGCGGCGGGTTGTCAATCAGGCGGTCCAGCAACGTATTAAACGTCTTTCAGCGCCGCGCTCGCCAGTATGGCGGCGCCAGTGGCGGCTTCTTCCCTGCAGCCCGAAACGGATGCCGACACTCCAAAACGCTCTGCAACGGCTTTCACCAACAGCGGATTCTGACGCGATGCGTTACCAGACATCACGATTCGGTCAAGCGGTTCCGGGCGCACTGACGAAGCGGACAGGTAGACCGCGTGCATCGTGTCGGCGATGCCGTACAGAATACTGCGAGCGATATTCGCCGGCGTGAAGTTCGTTAAACCGACCTCCGTAAAGACCGCTCTGCACTCGGGATCCGGGCGAGTTCCGGCGAAGAACGGTTCACAACTGATTGGTGGAATATCGTTGTCGAGGTCTTCGATGTGCCGTGACAGTGCTCGCCAGACTTCGTCTTCTGTCTGGTCGACACCGAACGCGTGCAACCACTGGCGAACGGTCCTGTTGATCCACGCAATGGCATCGCCACCGCACAGTCCTGCACCGACCAGCATAAATTCGGAACCTCGCTTGTGCAGAGTGTCTGTGGTGGATGGTAGATACCGTGTATCCATGCCGTCGACTCGCTGGAAAGTCGGCATGCGCCAGGCGATCTGACCGCCGGTCCCGATATTAATCAGCAGCACACCGCCCTCATTCGGCAGAGCACTCAGGACGGCCGCCTGATTGTCGCCGATGGCATTGCACACCTTCGTGCCTGCAGACAGCCCGATGGCTTCAGCGGTTGACGCAGACAGTTCGCCGATTACCGCTCCTGACGCACGAACTTCCGGCAGCCATGCGGGATCAATCTCGGCCGCCTGCAGCAAAGGCGAACTCCAGGTATCCAGCCGCAGGTCGTAGACTCCGGAAGACGCGGCGTGTGACCGATCGGTCACAGGAGCCTGTTGGCATAGTCGCCCGGCGATCCAGTCGGCCACGAATGTCGCGCTGGCGAACTCCGACGGCAGCTGGCCGAGTTGCTGCAGAGCAAAAAGTGTGGTACCGAGGTAGCCAGGAGCCAACCGGCAACCCGTAGGTTCCATGGCATCTTCGGGAATTCGGGCAAGCAGAGAATCCAGCACGCTGCCTGCATCACCACGATGAACCACAGCGCGTTTGTCCTGCCATGTAATGACATTGCTACACGGTTGACCAGCCACGTCCAGCAACAGCGTGCTGTGCATTTGCCCCGTCATACCGATCGCGACGATGTCATCGCCGACAACTGCATCCGTCACCTGCCGTACCGCTGTCAGCACGCCTTGCCACAATCGGTCAGGAGATTGCTCTGCGTATCCTTGCGGCAGTCCGACAACAGCGGCGGAATGAACGACCGTTGCTGATGCCACAGGCTGACCTTCGTCGATCGCCACAACAGACACGCTGGTCGTGCCGATATCAATTCCCAGAATAAGCGGCATAGAGTTCCTGAAGTTGTGAGGTTTTCCAGCATCAGAAGCGCTGCGACATTCTCCTGACTGTGGCGTTTGGTGTTTACCTTCCGGGTGTGTAAACTATCTCAATGGTGAACGAAGAGGAACTGCGCGGCAAACGTATCTACGTGGGATTGCTGTCGATCGGCTGTCTGGTCGGTGCTGTTGTCACGATGATCCTGCGGCCTGATGATACAGGTCTGCTGGGTGCCCTCGTTCGTGTTGGATTGCTGCTGGGCGCCTTCTGGCTGGCCATGCCCACAGCAACCCGCCCTGCCGCGTGGAAACGCCTGCCGTCTTCGAACTGGGCCATTTTCGGAATGATCATCAGTGCGGTTCTGATTCCGCGATTGAAGTACATGTTCCCCGTGATGGCTATTTTCGCAGCTGTGGCCTGGTTTGCTCGCCCGCGGAAGTAACCCTGCAAGCGCCAACAATTTAGAATGGTTGAGGTGTTGCTCACTGGAAGTGAATCCGTTAATACACTCCTAACTCCTAAAAACTCGTTCATGATAACGAGCGAATTGGCAAGATACTCACCACAAGGATGCAGGCGATGCTTGGTGAAGCGATATGTGTTCCCGTTCTCGGTGTGATTGGATTAGCGTTCAGCGCCTACCAGTTTTGGTGGGTTGTTGGGCAGGATCCCGGCACGCCACAGATGCAGTTGATTGCGTCCCGAATTCAGCGCGGGGCAATGGCCTTTCTAAAGGCTGAATACCTGATCCTGAGCGGCTTTCTGGTGGTGGTTGGCGGCTTACTCCTGGCATCCGGATATCGCAATGATTCGCACCCGCTAATCGCACTGTCATTCGCCGTCGGAGCCGTGTTTTCCGGGCTGGCCGGGTTTCTGGGGATGAGAATTGCCACACAAGCCAACGTCCGCACGGCACACGCAGCACGCACCGGACTGGCACCAGCGCTCAAGATGGCGTTCTGCGGCGGAAGCGTGATGGGATTGACGGTTGTTGGCCTGGGAGTGCTGGGGCTTGGCAGTCTGTTCATTTTCTATATCACCCGCTTCGGCTCCTCACCTGAAGGTCTGAAGCAGACCATCAACGTGCTGACAGGGTTTTCGTTCGGAGCATCCTCTGTCGCGCTGTTCGCGCGACTGGGTGGAGGGATCTACACCAAAGCAGCGGATGTCGGCGCGGATCTGGTGGGAAAAGTCGAAGCGGGAATTCCCGAAGACCATCCTCTGAATCCGGCCACCATCGCTGACAACGTCGGTGACAATGTTGGCGATGTCGCTGGCATGGGAGCCGACCTGTTCGAAAGCTATGTGGGTTCCATCATCGGCGCGATGGTTTTGGGAGCAGTCTACATCACTGATGGCTTGACGGAATTTCAGGATGGACCGAACGGCCTGGCAGGGCTTGCTCCCGTCCTGTTGCCGCTGTTTCTGGCAGCCGCCGGAGTCGCTGCTTCGATCGTTGGTACGTTCTTTGTACAAGCAGATGATTCGACAAGTCCGCAGCGCGCTTTAAATCGTGGAGAACTTGTTGCCGCAGCATTCATGCTGATCGCCAGCCTTGCCATCATCAAATCCTGCATGCCGACGGAATGGGTCTATGGCGGACGAACTCTGACAAGCACCGGCGTTTACCTGGCAACGTTAATTGGTCTGGGGTGTGGTTTGGCAATTGGCATGGTTACCGAATACTACACGGGCTGCGGCAAAAAACCCGTGCGGGAAATCGTCGAACAATCCGTCACTGGTGCAGCCACCAACATCATCGCGGGGCTGGGCGTTGGCATGCTGTCGACAGCGGTGCCGATCCTGCTGATTGCCGCAGCCATCATCGGTGCGCACGAACTTGCCGGGCTGTACGGCATCGCAATCGCGGCCGTGGGAATGCTGTCAAACACTGGTATTCAACTGGCAGTCGATGCGTACGGCCCGATTGCTGACAACGCCGGCGGCATTGCAGAAATGGCTGGTATGCCTCCGGAAGTCCGGCAACGGACCGATGAGCTGGACGCCGTGGGTAATACGACAGCCGCGATCGGCAAAGGGTTTGCGATTGGGTCTGCTGCATTAACGGCTCTGGCACTGTTCGCCGCATTTATGACCACAGCAGGCCTCGAGTCCATCAACATCGCTCAGCCCAAGGTCATGGCGGGACTGTTGATCGGAGCGATGGTGCCATTCCTGTTCTCTGCGCTGGCGATGCAGGCGGTTGGTCGAGCCGCTCGGAAAATGATCACAGAAGTCCGACGGCAGTTCGCAGATATTCCGGAACTAAAAATCGGGTTGGAAATGTGCCGACGGAATGACGGAACACGCCAGGAAGATTGGTCAGCAGAAGACAATCAAACCATGGCCGATGCGATGGAGAAAGTTGAGTACGACAAGTGTATTGAAATCTCCACCAAGGCCTCGCTGAAAGAAATGGTGTTGCCGGGAATGGTGGCAATTGTCGCTCCGATCCTCACGGGATTCCTGGGCGGTGCAGAAATGCTGGGCGGACTGCTGGCAGGCGTAACTGTCAGTGGTGTGCTGATGGCGATCTTTCAGTCCAACGCGGGCGGAGCATGGGACAATGCCAAGAAGATGATCGAGCAGCAGGTCGTGATCAATGGCGAAACACTGGGCAAAGGCAGTGATGCCCACGCTGCATCGGTCGTCGGCGATACCGTCGGCGATCCGTTTAAGGACACATCTGGTCCGGCGTTGAATATTCTGCTGAAGCTCGTGTCCGTCACCGCTTTAGTAATCGCGCCCTGGCTTTAAACCACAAGTCGTGCGTTACCCGCTGTCGCAGCAGCATTAGCGCAGTTTACTAATTGTTGTGGACGGAACTCGCTCGCGGGCCCAGGCTTTCTTCAATCGAAACTCGTGCCCGGCGGCCACAAGTCAGCGTAATACGCTGTAGCGAACACAGCGATCGCGCCGTTTGGGTACGACGGATGAGTTCCAGCGGGTCGTAACTCAGAAATTTGCCGGAGTTCAGCCACAGGACCCGCTGAGCGGCGACGCGTTCTGATCCGTCCTGGGCGTGATTTCAATACCTGAGTGGAATCAGAAGCCGCGGTTGCGTAACCTGCGCCGGAAAACCGTTGTCTGCCAAAAGCTCAGACGACGAATCTGATTTAAACCTGTCGCTCAGCAGATGTTGACCGTTCCGAATCTATTCGCGGCCCGACATCCTGCACCGCAAATCACACCTATCGGAGAAAAACGGAATGTTGTCGCAAAGATCCTCTGGCCGTCTGATCGCTTTCGGATGCCTGTTCGCCCTCTTCATCACGTCCGCTCAGGAAGCATCCGCTCGACCACAATACAGCAAGGCTCTGGCCAGCGCGTACCCTGACCTGGCAAAGAAGCACGCCACGAACGGAAAGCTGTCTTGCGCTGTCTGCCACCCCACGAAGAACAAAAAAGAACGCAACAACTACGGTGTCGCCCTGGGCAAAGCACTGGGTGCCGCTAACGTTAAAGACGCCGACGCGGTTATAGCCGCGATCAAAAAGATTGAGAGCGAAACCAGCGCCACCGCCGGAATCACGTTCGGAAGCCTGATCGAAGTCGGCGACCTGCCAGGCACATCCGACGTTACTGGCGGTGACTCGGACTGGAAAGTACTGTTCGACGGCAAGTCGTTCGACGGTTG
>CALFOL010000350.1 GCA_937919915.1 uncultured Planctomycetaceae bacterium | reverse complement strand
ACGCCCTGGGCTCGCCTTGTGCAACAACGGCTCTATTCGCCACCAACAATAATCTTGATGTCAACATCGGCGTTGATCGGATCATCTGGCTTGCCGGTGAAGTTCATGCCGAACTTCGTGCGGTCGACTTTGAACTCGCTGTTCAATGTCACTTTGCCGTCAGCAACACGAAATTTCGCTGGAAAAGAAACTTCTCCCGTTTGACCGTGCATGGTCAATGTGCCCGTCACGGTCACATCGCCGTCGCCTTCGACCTTGGTGGATTCGAACTTCAGTTCCGGAAACTCGGGCGCGCTGAAGAAGTCTTCGTTCTTCAGGTGACCGGTCAGGCGTTCGTCGCTGGAGAACAGTGAGTCTGTTTCGATGACAACGTTGATGCCGGTTATCTTTCCTTCCGCCAGGGGGATGTTGCCAGACAAGACCTTGAACCCGCCGGATTGGCTGTCGCCTGATTTTTTGGTTCCAGTGAACAACACCTGCGTGTTTTCCCCAGTCAGGGCAAAGCCTTCGGCAGCGGCAGGCTCGGCATCACCATGGGCCGCATGATCATCATGGCCAGCAGCCGGTGCAGTCACTGTTTCCTCGGCCGTTTCATAGGCACAGCCCACCAGTAGGGTGCTGAATACAGCGAGAATTGAAAAGGTGTATCTCATTCTGATAGGTCCGTTTGAGTCGTTCGAATTTCAGGTAAGCAGACAGTCGGCGATGATGTCGATCCTCACAGGCCACGGTGCCGTACACTATCGACTTCACCGGAGTATTGCGATTGTTGCGCCGATTTTCGCAGCACAGGTGTGTGACGGCGGATTGTTGCCATTCGGCATCCGCGATTACTTCGGGGTGGCCGGAGTTGGAGCGAGCTTGCGAGTGAAACCCCGGGGCTTCCTCCGCTTCGCTCAGTCCAGCCGCGGCCACACCCGCTGCTCAACTACGCCCCCTCAAACCCACAGGAAAACCGAGACCTCAGAGACATCAGCCATTCCGACAAGAAAGAAACCGGTAAGTCGAAAAACGGGTGCGTTTGAGGTCGGCAGAGGGGTTGGTTAGAATCCTGGCCAGCCGTTTCTTTCAGTCAGCCATTTCCGGAATCGTGTGAGTTCTCATGGACGCCGTTATCGAACTTCTCCAAAGCCTGCTCAACGTTGTGTCTTCGTTGTTGGCCGTTGTCATGGCACTTGTCCGAGTCATCCTGCCGTGGCTGCCGCTGCTGGCATGGATTGCGTATTGGTCACTGTGTGTGAACTGGGCGAAGGCTCACGACATCATCTGGCGACGAGGCGGCATCATCGGCGTTCTCTTGCTGATGTTTGTCACTGTCATCGTCTGGGGATCTGTGGCTCCGCCGCAAGACGGCGTCCACACATTGTTTGGACTCAACGTCAGCAACTACGTCGGCAAGTTCGTTTATACGACCATGCTGACCTGCATCGTCTTTCTGTGTGGTTCGGTGCAGATGTCCGGTACCTTCGGTTCGCTGGTTGATTTCTCAAACGAAGACCAGGTTGCCGACGATCACGGTCACGCCCCGCAGACTCATTGATTTCAATTTGCCGCAGGTTCTTTGCTCCGCCTCATCACTCCGCCTCATCACTCCGCCTTCCCTCTGAGAACACTGTTATGCAACGCGCCATTTGCCTGGTCATTCTGGGAATCATCAGTTCGGCACAGGTGAACGCGGGTGACTGGCCAAGCTGGCGAGGTCCGAATGGAAATGGCGTGGCTAACGGAGTCGGGTATCCGACGAAGTGGTCTGAGTCAGACATCAAGTGGAAGGCCAAACTGAAAGGGATCGGAGCTTCAACGCCGGCCGTCTCTGGTGACGAAATTTTCTTAACGACGACACACCAGAATAAGAACATCGTCTCGTGTTATGGGATGGACGGTTCGGAACGCTGGTCACAGGAACTTGGAGCTTCCATCGATGGAAAGCAGGGAAAAGACGGCACGGGCGCCAATCCTTCGCCGGTAGTTGATGGCGAACGCGTCTTTGTCTACTTTAAGAGTGGTGACTTTGGCTGCTTCGATTTTTCCGGCAAGCTGCAATGGCAATTGAACGTCTTCGAACGCTTCGCTGAAGTCACTTCCAAGACGCTGTGGTGGGATCTCGGCACATCTCCCGTGTTAACCAAAGACGCTGTGGTGATCACGATGATGCACACCGGACCATCCTACCTGGCAGCATTTAATTGCGCCGACGGTAAGGTCTTGTGGAAACACGATCGCGTGACAGACGCTCCGGAAGAGGCAGCTCAAAGCTACACGACTCCAATCGTCACGACGAATCCTGACGGCAAGGAAGTCATCATTGTCACAGGAGCCGACTACGTGACCTGTCACGATGTCGCTGCGAAGGGGGCTGAGCTATGGCGAGTGGGATCGTTGAATCCCGAAAACGACAAGTTCTTCCGTTCGATCAGCTCATCCGTCGCTGGCGAGGGCGTCGTTATTGCACCTTATGCTCGTGGTGGCACTCTGACCGCAATCAAAATGGGCGGATCAGGTAACGTGACCGAGTCTCATGTGATGTGGACCAGTCCAGACACGTCTGCAGACGTGCCGACGCCGTTGATTGCCAATGGTCGTGTGTATGTTGTGCGAGATGTTAAGACGGACCGCGGAACCATTGATTGCCTGGACCTGCAGACGAAGGAGCCGATCTGGTCAGGTCAGTTGCCACAACATCGCATGACGTTCCGAGCGTCTCCGATCCTGGCTGATGGAAAACTGTATGTGACTCGCCAGGACGGCACGGTCTTTGTGGTCGACGCCATGGCGGATGAATTCAAACTGCTCGGCGAAAACCGAGTCGTAGACGAGCATACGATTGCGACTCCTGTGTTCATCGACGGCAAGATCCTGCTGAGAACACAGGATCACCTGTACCTGATCAGTACGTAAGGTCTAAACCTGCAGATCCAGGGCCGTCAGTTCGCTTTGAACCCATAAAACACGACGATTTCGTAACTACTCAGTGTTGATTGGTATGGACTTGGGATGCGTTTTTTTGTTAATAATTTGGGTGAAGGAATTTCCCCGATGTTGGAACGCTTGCCCAATCTCACCGAACTTTCTGTTGGCGAAAAGGATTCGCTGATAGTTCGATTGTTCG
>CALFOL010000349.1 GCA_937919915.1 uncultured Planctomycetaceae bacterium | reverse complement strand
GAAGCACGGGGTGGTCATTCATTATGTGCGATTATTTGTGAGCGGGTGCTTACGCAGGCTTTCAGCACATGGAAAGCGGTAGAGTCAGGAAATTTAATAGAGCGGTTTGCCATTTATTGTGAATGCTGGCTGATTAGAATCTGAACCTGCAGTTTTGGAAGTCCGATCAGAATGCGTGACATTCCAACGTAGCCAGACTGTGGCCCAGGTAAAATTGGCAGCCGATGCCGCCAAGATTCGGCGTAGTGGTCGCGGCACACGTCAATTCACAGTGGTTTCTCATTGGCCGCAAACAAACCGAGTTATTGGGTAACTCCATCCGAAATCGCGTCGAACTGTTGCAGTTTGCTACACTGCGACGCACAAAGCTGGCCGCAAAACGACAGCATCTGCTGTCGCCCCCAAAACCACTGATTGAACTACCGTGGACTCCGAACAAAACTCGAAATCCGACGCCGCCTTAGATCCGAAGTCACCGCGCAAAGCGGCGATGATCTTTATCTTTGTGACACTGTTAATCGACATCCTTGGCATCGGCATTGTTATTCCGGTGCTCCCCGAACTAATCAAGGAACTTGTCGGTGGGAAACTGACGGATCCAGCGGCTATCGCTTCGCGAGCAAGTCTGTGGGGAGGCATCATTGGGGCGAGCTATGCGGTCATGCAGTTTTTCTTCGCCCCCATCGTGGGAGCGTTGTCGGATCGGTTCGGGCGTCGGCCGATTCTGTTGTTGTCGATGTTCGGACTCGGAGTTGACTATCTGGTTCAATACTCTGCGCCGAGCCTGGCATGGCTGTTTGTGGGACGGATCTTTGCGGGCATCATGGGAGCGAGTTTCACTACCGCCAACGCTTACATCGCAGACATCTCCACCGACGAAACACGCGCCAGAAACTTTGGCCTGTTGGGAGTCGCCTTTGGTGTCGGCTTTGCGCTGGGGCCGGCGTTCGGCGGATTGCTGGGAGCTCAAAGTCTGCGGCTTCCATTTCTGGTGGCAGCATGTCTGTCGCTGATTAACTGGCTCTACGGGTACTTTGTGTTGCCGGAATCACTCGCGCCTGAGAATCGCAGTGCGTTCACGGCATCAAAGATGAACCCGTTTGCCACCTTGCTCAGAATGAGAGCCTACCCGGTTGTGTCCGGCCTTGCGGTAGCCCTGTTCTTCGTTTCGCTGGCGCAACGTGGGCTGGAAAACGTCTGGGTCTACTTCACGTCTTTCCGTTACGGCTGGAACGAGCTTACCAACGGTCTGGCACTGGGACTGGTGGGGATTATGGCCATCCTTGTCCAGGGCGGGATGGTTCGTCCGGTCATCAAACGGATTGGCGAACGCAACGCAGTGTTGTATGGGATATCGATTGCCGTTCTGACCTTCATGGGCTACGCATTTGCCAGCCAGGGCTGGATGATTTATTGCGTCATCGTATTTGGTGCGTTAGGTGGTGTCGCCGGCCCGGCGATTCAGAGCATCGTGGCCAAAAGTGTCGGCCCGTCAGAACAGGGGCAGATGCAGGGAGCCATCACATCGCTGCGCAGTATCACCAGCATTTTTGCGCCGCTGATCTTTACGTCGGGCCTGTTCAGCTACTTCACCTCAGAAAACTCCCCGGTCATATTACCAGGAATCCCGTTCTTCGTCGGCGGTCTACTGAACCTCATTGCGCTGGTGGTGATCTATCGCCTGTTCAAACGAATCCCCGAGGAGGCGCCTTCAGAGCCCCAGACCCCTGATGCGCGATCGCGACGTTGAAAAAAAGCCCAGAGCCACCGGTGAGATTCGAGCTCACGACCTATGCTTTATTAATGTCAAACGGGGTGGCGGTGCGATCAATGGGGCTCGACAGGCTCAGCAACTCTCAGTGGACACCGCGCTGGTGGCGTTTAGCGAATGGGACGATATGTCGTGTGTGGCCACGAAGCGAATTAGACGAGACTTTCCGAACAGCATCATCGTACCGGCACTGGATGAATCGCGTATCAGCGTACTGACAGATGGCAGGTGCCTTACCTCGCGACCGGCGGATTGCCAGCAGAAGCACTGGAATTGCTTTCCACCTGCAGCGTGGTCGTCCTCGCATCGGCGACGCCGGACGATACGGAATTTCTGCTGAGCACCATCGGATCTTTGCCAGCTAAGTGCCGCACGATCCTGCAACTGTCGATGGCACAGCTGAACGACAAGCAAAACGCGGCCCGACTCATGAGTGCCGTTGACGTCGTACTTATGAATGAAGCAGAAGCGTGTGCCCGTGGGGAACGCTGCGTATTCGATTGATTCTGCGGAGTCGGATATGCTGTATTTACTTGGATCACTATGTTACATCGATGACAAACGTTCCCTTGAAGAGTCGCTGTGTTTCTTCGATGCGGCCATTGATAAAGATTCTGATCATCAGTGGGCGATACTCTCCCGCGCTTATTGCCTCCACGATTTGGAGCGATGGACTGACGCGGCAACTGCATATGACAAAGTAAACGCTGCTTGCTTCATGGGGCGAATCGTATGGCGTTACGAATTGCTGCTTGAACAGAGGGCGTATTGCACATTTCGATCTGGTTCCACAGAATCAGCGTTGGCTCAGTTTGAGAGTATGTTGAATCGATGGTTGGCGAATCCCCAATTGGCATTCGGTTTGATGGGCCTTTACATGGCGAAAGTTGCAACTGGCGAGTTTCGTAACCCGCTTTCGACCAGGTATGCTGAGCTACTCGAAAATGACGATTGAGTTTGGCTCTGTACCGCCAACCGGGTCTCAATTCACGCAGAAGAAAACGAGACACCGGACAGCGATGTTGGTGACATTAGGCATTCTTCCGTACAAACAGGGTACGGGTCACCATGATTCAACTGATGTTGCGATAAGCTCTCGTGCTGCTGGCGGACTCTCGGCAGTGATCACTCCGATCGGATTCTAATGAACAACCTGGAAATCCTGGCTTACGAAAATACGCCGCTCGGGCCGCTTTGTCTGCGGCGGCGCGAACTGTTGTCTGCCCCAGGCACAGTCGTGACGGAAGTCACACTGAACCATGAATTTCTCATGAGCAGTTACAATACGGATTCTGAACGAGCGATTTCGAATCGTTCGATTGAGATCCACGGCGGCAGCAATCTGAAGACACTGGTTGGTGGTTTCGGTCTGGGCTACACGGCCTGGGAATTACTGAAGCATTCCAGCGTGGCAACGGTTGAAGTGGTCGAATATCTGCCGCAGGTACTTGAGTGGCTGCGGGAAGGTTTGATCCCACTGTCAGCTGAACTCAACGCAGCAGACCATTTACAACTCGTTCCCGGCGATGTGTACGCACGACTACTCGGGGAGCCGTCAGAACGATTCGACCTGATCGTGATCGACGTTGATCATTCACCAGATGATCAGCTCGCAGAAGAAGAGCACACCTTTTATACGGCCAAGGGACTCGCGCAAGCCAAACGCCATCTCAATCACGGCGGCGTCCTCGCCGTTTGGTCGTACGCCGAAAGCAGCGAGTTTTCAGAGGCTCTGCGCGCCACGTTCGACACTGTTCATGTGGAACCCATCACGATGTTCAATGCGATGGTCGATCAGGAACAAACCGACTGGCTGTTCTTTGGCACAAATTGCGATTGAGTTCGTGCGGACAAACCGTTTGCAATCCGCCAACCGGCGGCCGGGATCGTTTTGTCTTCGAAGCCCGCTGAGTGCCTTCAGCGGTCCAGGCCGTTGACGACGGGGG
Organism: uncultured Planctomycetaceae bacterium; assembly: GCA_937919915.1. Classification (GTDB taxonomy): domain Bacteria; phylum Planctomycetota; class Planctomycetia; order Planctomycetales; family Planctomycetaceae; genus Fuerstiella. The sequence continues at coordinate 4,146 of CALFOL010000349.1, read as the reverse complement.
CGATAATTCGTGACGCATGTTTGGCGTTGTGGTGAATCGTGTTCGTCGCCTTGATGGCGTTGTTCGGGAATTCGATGGTCAGCGTTTCGCCGGTCTGTGGGTTCGGTTCGTACAGCGGAGCACCGGTGCTGGAAATGGTGACTCGAATTCGGTGGCCCTTGTTGAAAATCTGACTCATCCAGCCAACCGGAAAAGCGACCTTGTACACTTCGCCCGGAGTCATCAGCGTTTCGTGGTCGAAGCCTTCGCGATAGCGGACTCGCCATGGATAATCCACGATCAGGATCGACCGGCCATCCGGATAAACGTCGCTGACTCGTACGATCAGATCAGTGTCCTGGGCAGTTGATGACACGAACAGTTCCGCATGCACACGTCCCGTCCATTCGACGGCTTCCGACAGCACATCCGTGGTGAAGGTACGGACGTCTGGCTGTTTCTCGAACGCGCCTGCATCACTAGCTCCTGGGAATGAACGGCCGGGAATCTGCATCGGGTGCAGCGGATCACTGAGATAACTTGTTGAACTGGCTTTCGTTCTTACCGCTGTCAGTCCCAGACCGCCTTCAGGCTGTAGAAACAGGGATGTTGATTCTGATGCCGGTGGGAAGCTGTCTGTCTTGCGCCAGATGTTGCCCGGAGCGTCCGGTTCGTCGACGGCGCCCATCACGTAATACTGCACCGTGCCGAAGTCCGTTTCCTGTGGCGGTTGCCCTTTGAGATGCTGATTGAACCATTGGATCATATGTTCCGTCACGGGCCACGCAGCATTTTTCGGATACGTGATTTCGCCCACTCGATTGCTCTTGTTCGTGCGACCATGTAACCATGGACCGATCAGCAGTTGCTGCTGTCCGCGTGAGTTTTCGCCGCCGTGATTCTGGCGACCGATGAAGCTGGCGATCGATCCCTGATTCATGAAGTCGTACCAACTGCCAATCGTGAAACAGGGAACATTCATGCGATCGAAATACAGCGTGCAGTCTTCTGCCTGCCAATACTCGTCGTAGTGAGGGTGAGAAAACCATTCCGCCAGCAGGTCACGATTGTCCTGTGGATCGGCGGCCACGCTATCCATGCCTTTGAAGCGTTCCGGCCGAGTGGCCCCACCGATTCGATAGCCTTCCTGAAACAGACTTAACCCGGTGTCGACCATGTACTGACAAACCAGGTGAGGCGGCTGAGTGACGGCCAGATAGTTTTGCGCGTAACCGCCCTGCGAACTTCCCAACGTTCCCACTTTGCCGGTCGACCAGGATTCCTGCGCCAGCCATTCGCATGTGTCATAGCCATCCTGCAGTTCGCCCCACTGCAAGGCTCGATAGCCAACCCATTTGCCTTCAGAAAGATGCGTGCCTCGAAAATTTACGAGTGCTACGACGAATCCACTCTCTGCAATTTTTGCGGCATCCCCCCGAGTCGACTTCGCGCGCAGCCCAGCATAGCGTTGTTCGAACACGACCGGCCACGGACCATTGCCATCCGGCGTGTAGAGATAAGCCGACAGTCGCTTCCCGTCGCGCATCGGAATCATCACGTGCTGTTCGGTCACAGAACCCAGGTCCGGCTCATCAGCGGCCTCAACCAGGTTCGGTCCGCCTATCGCTAAGCACAAGGAGACGATGGTATATCGATTCATGGAACTGCCTGCTGCAAAACACGACGACGGTAAACGAAAGAAGTCAGCCAGTGGACAGGCTGTCATCTTCTGGCAATCACCGCTACTTTACAAGCAGACGGGCGTCGGCACGTACTCCGGTCGCTTCGAGCAATTTACGAAAAGACGTAGCGAAACTCGTCAAGAGCTTCGGAGAGTCGGGTAAGCCGAAAGTCTTGACGACTTTCGCTACCAGTGTCCGAAGCAATTCAACAACATCAAGACCGTAGGCAGCAAGGCAAAGGTAGAAAAATGCTTCTTCAAGAACTCCACTGGCCTGATGTTTCCAAAATTGACCGAGACGTGCCGGTGATCATTCCCGTCGCGGCGCTGGAGCAACATGGTCATCATATGCCGTTGTTTACAGACAGTCTGTTGCTGGGCGAAGTGCTGCGTCGAACTGATACTGAAATCGGCTCACGAATTCTGCAGGCCCCGCTGATGTGGCTGGGGAATTCGCACCATCACATGGATCAGCCCGGCACGCTGTCGGCAGATCCTCGAGTGTATCTGGATTTGCTGTCAGGATTGGCAGACAACTTTATTCAGCATGGTTTTCGGCGTATTGTGTTCCTGAATGGACATGGCGGAAACGATGTGCCGGGACGCCAGGCGGTGTTTGAGCTGAGGCAGAAGTACCGCAGGCAAAACGATCTGCTGCTGTTGTTTGGAACGTATTGGTTGCTGGGTGATCAACCGCCGGCGTCGATCGACGGACTGGTCCAGGCGCAGATGGGACATGCGGGTGAGTGGGAGACATCGATGATGCTGGCGGCTCACGAGCATCTGGTTGGCGACTACCAGCAAGCGCTGGAAGTACCATTTGGGAATCCGTTTCTGCCGGCCAATCGTGGCTGGATCATGCCCGACCGATCTGTTCCCGGACATGTGGGTGTGCCCGCGGCAGCTACCAAACAGAAAGGCGAGGCATTGTTGAATTACTTCGCCGGCAACGTTGTCAGCCTGTTGACGAGAGTCGTGGATTGGGACGGAGAATCCTGGGACGGTTGACCACGGCCGCCCGTAAATATGAGCAACACGTTTTACAGAAGCTGCTTCAAAGGAAATAACGATGACACTAAATCGACGAAACTTCCTCGCAACCGTGGGTGCATCCGCAGCTTTGGGGGCAATGCCGATCCGCAGTTCCGCGAGGCCGCGTGTTGCCTTTCTTGGCACGGTCGTCAAGAAACTCTCGCACGCGCAGCACTTTCTCGACCGTCATACTCTGGGGTACACCTGGAACGGTGGCTGGCAGGATCCTCGCATCGAAATCGCTTCGGTCTACATTGACCAGTTCCCGGAGGACGATCTGGCGAAGAATCGAATTGCGCGCCACAAGCTGAAACAGTTTCCGACCATCGCCGAAGCGTTGACTTTGGGTGGCGAAAAACTGGCTGTTGATGGAGTCATCATTATCGGTGAACACGGCGACTATCCAGAGAACGAAAAAGGTCAGAAGCGGTATCCCAGGTACGATTGGTTCAAGCAGGTCGTGAAAGTCTTTGAAGACAGCGGACGCAGCGTGCCCGTCTTCAACGACAAACACCTGTCCACCTCGTGGGACGAATGTGCGGAAATGGTTGCCGATTCGAAGCGGCTGGACTTCCCCTTCCTCGCTGGCTCGTCTCTCCCTGTCACGCGTCGATTGCCTTCCATCGACATGCCACTTAACACCCCGTTGAAAGAAAGCGTCTGTGTCGCGTATGGCCGGATCGACAGTTATGACGTCCACGCTTTGGAGACTGCTCAATGTATGTCCGAACGGCGACGGGGAGGGGAAGTCGGTATCCGCCAGGTTCACGCACTGCGTGACGAAAAGCTGTGGGCGCGCCTGAATGAACCGGATTGCGAGAACACGCGAAAGCTGATCGTTGCCGCGCTGACTCGCAGTCACACCCTGCCTGCCGAAGATGGTTTCCCAACGGATCGCGTTTCCTTTGAGTGGGCCAGCCAGACGTTTCCCGAAGCGATTGGGTACCTGATCGAACACCTCGATGGATTTCGCACGACGATTGTGCTGACGGACATTCACGACTTCAACTACGCTGGCATGCTGGACAGCGGAAAACTTATTTCCTGCCAGATGTACCTGCCGATGCCAGAACACGGTGCCACGACGGCGGACTTCTTCAATCCACTGGCCCATCACATCGAAACGACCATGATCGAAAAGAAGACTCCATATCCCATCGAACGAACGTTGCTGACATCGGGAATGGTCATCGCCGGCGTCGAAAGCCTTCACGCCGGGGAAGTTCCTTATGCGACTCCGCAGATGAAAGTCGCCTACACGGCTTCGAAGGAATCGTCGTTTTGGCAAAGCTGAATAACCGATGACGTACCTGGACTTCATCCGCGTGGTCAGTGGTCAGAAAATGTATTTTAAACCACGGATGTCACGGACGACACGGATGGAATCACAAACGGAATCTGCTGAAACTCTGAAATTACGGAACGTAGCCAGCAGAGAACACTTGTCATAGAGG
>CALFOL010000348.1 GCA_937919915.1 uncultured Planctomycetaceae bacterium | reverse complement strand
GATCAACGGTGCAAGAACACAAAAACTCATCAATAAATGTGCCTGAACCTAAGGTGAAAGCCCGGGGCGACTGCCGGCTAAACCGTGTTCAGTCGAGACACCTTCTTTTACAGGATTGGACGATGAACAACAGCAAAGATCAATTTGCAGTCGATCCGGAACACCTCCGAATCCCAGACGGGCTGGAGAACGTGTACAGCATCCGGGGGACACTCGTGCTGGCCGTCCTGGCAATTGCGGTCAGCATGATCGCTCCGATTGCTAACGCCCTGCAGTTTCACCGCACCCTGATTCTGAACGGCGAATGGTGGCGAATTCTGACGTGTCATTTTACGCACTGGAACGGGGATCATTTGTTCTGGGACGTCGCTGTTTTCGCAGGTCTGGGGATGCTGTGCGAACACAGAAACCGCGTGGCATGGCGAACTTGCATGGCTGCAGCAGTGGTGCTGATACCGGTCGCGTTGTTCCTGATTCGACCCGAAATGCAAACCTACCGTGGCTTAAGCGGACTGGACTCGGCCTTCTTTGCAATGGTGGCTGTGTGGAAACTGTCCGATTCCTTGCAAGATCGTGAGTGGCCGCGGGTTGTGATGCTCAGCAGTCTGTGTCTCGGGTTTGCACTGAAACTTGGATACGAGGTCTCTACGGGAGGCACATTTTTCGTGGATAGCAGTGCGGCGGGATTCACACCGATCGTGGAAGCTCACGTGATCGGCGCTGTGATTGGGGCAGCAATGGCGTTGCTGAGCGCCCGACATCACCACTCAAGAACAGTGCCGGCGATCATGGATGTGGGACCAACATCGGTGAGCAGCACCAGTGCTCCGCCTTCGTCGATTCCGTGGCACAGTCCGGTGGTGAGAGTTTCTCCGGCCTGCAACTTCACAGTACGACCGTTGAGAACGCTGTGACGATTTAGTTCGGACAGCAGCATGCGTGACCGACCACCAAGCTCATTGATGCTCTGGTCAATCGCGTTCAAGATCGAAATCAGCAGCTCAGTCAAATCAATGCTTCCACCAGTCACATCAAATACAGATGTTGCACGCTGCTGCACATCGTCTGGAGCTCCCTGCAGCGAATTGTTCACGTTAACACCGACGCCGATGATGAGTGCGGGCAGACCTGCAACAGAAATCTGTTCTGTCAGAATTCCGGCCACCTTGCGTTCGTTTAGCAAAACATCGTTCGGCCACTTGATCGATACAACTCCGTCCGGCACCAATGGCGCTATACATTGGCGAACAGCAACGCCTGTTGCGAGTGACACAAGTGGCAGTCGATCCGGCCGAAGGTTCAGCTGGTCGACATTCAGGATTAGAGAAAATGTGAGGGCACCTGAATTGGCCCACCAGGAATTGGATCCACGACCGCGACCAGCTGTCTGAGTCGTCGCCAGCACGATCGCCGGGCACAGTGGCATCAGATTCGGCAGCAACTCTGCGGCCAGTTTGTTTGTGGAATCCAGTGTTTCATGGTATTCGACGTGTTGCAGACTGGTTTCGTGCTGTAGTCGGTTCAGGTCAAAGCTGGTCATCGTGATCTGGCAAAGTTGAGACAGGCCGATAAGATTCGCCACGTTACAGGATTCGAACAGACGTAGGTCGAACCGAATCCTGGCGAGTCCAGTGACCAAAGGCTAATCAGTCACCGTACGTGTCACTGATTTCCAGGAACAGAAACACGATTTAAGAATTGGAGTACCGAATGTCGTTTCGTTTGTTTTTTATTGTTGCTATCTGCACACTGGGTGTTCTCGGCGGACAAGCCCCGTCATCTCAGGCAGATGAGCAAGCGCCAGAAAGTTACCAGGTTGAGTTCGAAACCAGTGCCGGGAACTTCACCGTCGAAGTGACTCGCAAGTGGGCCCCCAACGGTGCCGATCGCTTCTACGAACTTGTGCAGAAAGAGTTTTACAAAGAGTGTCGGTTTTTCCGAGTTATCCCGGGCTTCATGGTGCAGTGGGGCATCCACAGTGATCCAGGCGTGCAGAAAAACTGGCGCGGCGCGACGATCCCGGATGATCCCACAGTGGCGTCAAATCAAAAAGGCTTTATCACTTACGCAACATCCGGACCGAATTCTCGAACGACCCAAATGTTCATCAACTATGGCGACAATGCGCGTCTGGATAACCAGGGCTTCGCTCCGTTTGGTCGCGTCATCAAGGGCATGGACGTGGTTGAAAAGATCAACCCCAAACATAGTGAAGATCCCGATCAGAAATTGATGCAGGTTCAGGGCAACGCTTACCTGAAGGCGAATTTTCCGGACCTCGATTACATCAAGTCCATCAAGCTGTTGAAGTAGCCGTCGAATGACGTCCGGGCTTTGAGTGCGTGTGCCACTGGCACCCTGGCAGCTATTTGGCCACGTTGACCTTTTGAGGCACCGGGGAATTCACGAGCACAGTCAGCTTCTTGTCCGGGGCCAGCGAGAAAATTGTACGAATGTGCGGGTCTGCAATCAGCAGATCCGCACCGTTGCGACACAGTCCCACTGGCCGATCCATAGGCTCACCAGAAATCCACTTTTCTTTTTCGCCGGCAGCCGTGACTTTCCAGACACAGTGCTCGTAATTGTCGGTGACGAAAAAGCTGCCGTCGTCGACGCGAACGATGTTATGCGGCAGGTTAAACGGATGCCCCTTCACGAACGGTTCGATCTTGCCGTCGGGCGTGACCTTCTGAATCTGTCCGTCTTTGCTGGACGTTGACAGGACCCACAAGTTGCCATCCGGGTCCAGTGTCAGACCGCGCGGGGAGTTGATCACAGCAAATTCCGTGGGCTCTTTGGCGCCTTCCTTTGGCATCTTCCAGATACGATGCAGTTCCAGGTCGGCGGTGTAGATCGTTCCGTCTGGTGCAACAGCCATTGCCATTGGGATACCGATCCAGCCTTCTGTCAAAGGCTGCGGCTGGCCAGCATCATCGAAACGATAAACTTCACGAGTTGAAGAATCGCCCGCCAGCAGTTTGCCTTCATGGTCAATAGCCAGACAGCGGATTGCGTTTAGCGGTGTGCGGAATTTCTTCGATCCCTGAAAGAAGATGGACTTCTTTCCGTCTTCGATTTTCCAGATGCCAGGCATGTTACGATCGGCAACATAGACGATGCCATCCGCCGTCGCGGTCACTGCCAGTGGGTAATCAAATTCTGTCGGCGCGTCCTGAGCGATCACGTTGACAGCAGCGGACAGGACGATCAGCAGTGTTGAAATATGTTTCACAGTTTTGGATTTCCAGATCTATCTCTTTAGCGCATCCCAAAACGGCTTTGCCGAGTATTCTCGAGTCTGCCATTCATTAATGTAGCCGTTGTATGCGGGGGAATCAGGAACCTGATCCTCTGGTGCAAAAGGATACCGAGTCATCGCCTGAAATGGGAATGGTTCCGACGATTGACCGTAAATTGTGTTCAGATCCGCGTCTTTGTCGTAGCCCACGTTCATTAGCACAAAATCACGTTTCCAGCCCGCAGTGACCGGTGTCACCGGAACGGCAAACGACAGAGTGAGTTCGTCGCCGGGGCCCATTACAACCATCTGGTCGTCGTGGTCGTGGAGCAACGGAGTGGTGTTTCCGTATCGAGTAAATCGGCCCGAAATCGGCGGCCAGCGAGGATCGGTTGTCACGGACTGATAGTCGTATCCTTCAGGCGCGTGCCCGTTACGAAACAATGCGTTGTCAGCGTACGTTCGACGACTGAAACCGCGATAGTGCAAATCGCTGGCTTCCAGCGGGCACGTTTGCGAATGTGTTTCGGCGTCCTCTTCGTCAACGGTAAAGAACGCTCGATCCCAGTAGAGCTCCATGCTGGATCGAATTCGAAAGCGGTAGTCGTCGCCCGCGAAGATATCCGAAATGTCGACGACCATCGCCTTGGTTTTCCCACTGGGAAAACCAACAAACGGACGGGCAACCTTCCAGCCACCCTGGCCATCGGGCACTTCGATCGAAGGACCAGCCGGCGGTGCGACATTGGGGTTCTGTTCGATACCAAGATTCAGTGAGGTGTCTGTGGGAAAGACCCAGCCGAGCAGAAACAGGCGCACGTTTTTCGGTTGCGTTAATTCTCCCAGATCGAATTCCATTGCCCAGTCGTCAGTCAAGCCCTGCATGATTCGACCGTTGAACGGCTGAACGTAGTCTCCATCCTGCGCCGCCAGACCTGGCAGCAAATCACGACCGCCACCATCCACCACAGAGGCCGGCTGGCGAGCATTTTTGACGGTATGAACACGGTGCGTCGCCATATGCGGCGGCCCGACCTTTTCGTTGGTAAAGATGCTGACATCAGCTGGATGATCGATGGCTGTCAACTGCACTTGATCAAAGTAAGCCGTCTCCCACAATTCTTCGGTGAGCTGCACCAGATACTGACCATCCTTTTCAACGAGGGCCTCGCCGGGAATCAGCAGATTCTCCCATTCGCGAGTCGGGGCGATTTCACCATTTGCCTGTACCAGCCCAATCGGTGCTGCCCAGAGACAGTCGCTGAAGAATTCGAATCGTTCGCCCGTCCATGTATAGATGTACGGACACGACCCCTTCAAAATCTGTGGGGCCAGAATTCCAATCCGTGGTCTCAACAAATTCGGCACGGTGACGTTCTGCGGAATACCATCAGTCCAGAGAATCCGGATCGCGTCGACAGCAGTTGCTTTTCCAAGGCCAAGATGCACTTTGGGCTGAGTGATGACTTCGCCGTGGTACAAACCGCCAGCACGCAGTTCGATGACCGAACCAATGCTATGCATGTTGACTCGATTCGAAGGAAACTGAGGATCATTGGGTACGGCTCGCACGACCACGTCGATCCAGTTGTTGGTGTTTCCTCCATCGTTCGTCAGGAGCCCAATCGTGCCATCGGCAGCTGAGGCATAGACAACGTCGAGGTCTCCGTCATCGTCGACATCAGAAGTACAAAACGCTCTAACCGTTCCAGCGTCCTCGAGGCCCTTGAATTCACTGTTGCCGATTTCGGCGTTCGGGCGAAAACCGATAATCCCGCCAGTCTCTGAGCGAAACAGGATGTCCATTCGCCCATCATTGTCCAGGTCCGCCAAATGGGGGCTGTCCCCCACAACCTCGTGGTCACCAACAGAAGGCAATTCGCCGAGTGTATCCCCCGCCAAATCACTAGAGCGTTTCCGCGAAGCGATTACCCTGACCGCCCGTGGCTGGATTCCTCCACCGGAAGAGCCCGGCTGTGGTCCGGCTCCCGCTAAGACAACACTCCATCTGCGCGAGAGCGACAGTGCATCTTCAGACCAGCGGAATCGCCCATGAAGCATATTTTCAAGGCAGCCGACATTGCCAGATTCGTCAACACCGATGACATCAATTCCCACGTCACTATTCCAATCAACGATTGCCAGTGAGTGGATTCGGCGTTTCGGCAACGAAGCCGAAGCGTTCATGTTTTCAAACATCGTGCCGTCGATGTTCTTCCACAAGGTCATCCCCGTGTCTGTCCCGAAGATCAGGTCGAGATCTCCGTCTGCTTCCAGGTCGGCCGCGACGATATCGTTGATGCCTGGGATCTCTTCAGCTTGAGGAACAATGATCATGGATCGCGTTTTGTCATCGCTGACCTCGTTACGAAAGATCACAACACCGTCGTTGCTCCATGCGATAACATCGAGATCTGTATCGTACCAGCGATTCTTTCCGGCAGGGTCCTGGGGAATCTTCTGGTCACCATCCGCATCACGCAGAACGGAGGCACTCTTCACATCGCTGAGTGCCTTATCGAAATCGCGGTCGATATCTGCAAGTAGAAAACTCGTCGCATCAACAGAAGATTCGGGCGAAGTCATCAGCAATGCCCATTCGGCCTGCAGGTCAGTACCTCGCGAATAGACTTCGATCTTTCCTTCGCGAGCCACAACCAAATCGTCGAAGCCGTCCAGATTCATGTCCTGCAGCTCTACGCGCGTCACGCCGGTGATTCTCGGTAGTCCGCCTGTGGCAACGAACGCTTTTACAACCGTGGGTTCGGGTTCAGGCATCGCGCTGGTCTGATGGGCTGCGGCAAGGAACTCGTCGTCGAAGTCCAGCAGGATGTACTCCAGCAAATTCTTGCTGAGTCTTCGCTGGTCGATCTGTGTGGCAACTTCGGGTAGCAGCAGGTTGCCCATCATCATGGCGGGCCCCATGAGCGGGGTCACATCGACGCCATCGAATTTTCCCAGTGCCTTGCCGATGGTAACGATGAGATCCATTCCTCGCTGCTTTTTGATCGACTCATTAAGCGGGGCCAGCAGTGGTTGAGCAGACTTCAGTGTGTCCACAATCTGCAGCGCCAGCTGTTTGGTTGCATCGTTTTTTGAATTCAACGACAAAGCCTGTCGCTGCATCAGTTTCTGCAGCGCAAACAGATTTTCCGGAGCTAGCTGAAACGACTTCTGCAACGTCTTCAGCAGCTCAGCCGACTGCGGCAGATTCGCATCGGTATAGTTGCGGTTACCATCCATCGCCATGGCGACAGCGAATCGAAAATCTGCAGCTTCCGGCAATGTGTCGGCAGCAGCTTGCAGGTGCTTTAAGCCGTCCTCAAAGGTCGGGTTTTCTGATGAGTCTGCGTGAATCAACAAACGCCCCTGCAACATCTCTGACAACGCTTTGTCGTAGTCCGTACCGGCCAGCTTGGCGAGGTTTTCGATTGCTTGTTCTGCAGCCTTAACGGCGGTAGCAAACGTCTTGGCGTTCTCGGCGGAGCCCGACTGCTGGTACGGAGATTCTCTATCGATCAGAACCAGCACTCGAGCAACAGCCAGGTTTCGGACGGCCAGCAGATTTTGTGGCAGCAGTTCAGCGAGTGCGGACAACGATTTTTCTGCGTCAGCCCACTCTTTATTTTCGAGGTGTCCAATGCCGCGATTCTTTAGAATCAACGCCTGCAGAAAGTCGTCCTTGGTGAGAGACTTTTTCACAACAGACGGATTATTCTCGGGCCCCTTGTTGCCCGGGCCAATGGTATTCGGATCTTTGTCTTTGCAGCCAGATAATACCACTGTGCACAGGATCGCCAGCAGGAACAGCCACTTATGCGAGGAAATCATCATGGTCCTTTCGACGAGTACGCGAGCAATCAAGTTGTCCTTTGATCAATCGTACGTAGTTTAGGCAATGCACGGTGAAACGAAAATCCGCCGCCACAGCGTTTTGCAAACAAAGCGAGCCGCATTCGAGTGAATGCGGCTCTAACCTGTTGGTTGCGTGTCGGAAAATCGAGCGGTCTGTGCAGGCCGACTATTCCGTTTTGGCCGGTGGACGTCCCTCTCCGCGTTCGCGATCGCCATCACTACGCTCACGATCTCCTCGCTCGCCCTCTCGAGGACCGCGTCCCTGTCCTTCACGAGGACCACGAGTGCCCTGTTCGAGCCGACGAATCAAGGCATCCAACTCTGCTTCTTCAATAAAGCCACTGTCGTCTGAATCCACGCGATCAAAACCCTCTTTGAGTCGATCCGGTGCCTCGTCCTTCGAGAGCCTTTTGTCACCATCTTTATCGGCCTGCAGGAAACGTTCTTTCATTTGTTCAGGAGTGGGACGCTGCCCCTCGCGGCTACCTTCTGGTGGACGTCTGCCTTCCGGTGCGCGGTCTCCGCCAGGTCGTGCCCCTTCCCGCATCGGTGGGCGGTCACCTTCGCGACGCTGCGCGAATTCTTCGCCCGTCAGGCGGCCGTCTCCGTTGCGATCCATGCGACGCAGCATGACAATCGCCTGATCGATTTCTTCTGACTCCAGCACGCCGTTGTGGTTGCTGTCAAGCAGTGCCATGATCGGTCCCATCGGTTGTGGACGTCGATCACCGCCATCGCGCGGTCCTCGCTCACCTGCTGGTCGATCTCCATCGCG
>CALFOL010000347.1 GCA_937919915.1 uncultured Planctomycetaceae bacterium | reverse complement strand
CACCACCGAAACATATTCGCGGAAATTGTTATCGAGATGTGCGGAACGTAGGTTACCATCACTATTGGACTCAGGTATTCGGCACCGAGTTTCCGTCAGCCCAGGCAGTGACAGATGTGGTGCCTGACAATGATCAGCCCGTCGGAGACCTGACGGCAGCGGTTGAAATCGCTCCCGAACCAGCTGACACTCAGCCTCTACCTGAGCCACCACCCAATGCCGCTGAACCACCCGTCACCGTTACTGAAACAGTGACACCTCCGGTACCGCCTTTCGACGCCGAACCAGCGCCGGCTGATGTTCTGCCACCTGTTGAAATCGAATCATCAGATCAAAACAGCCAACCGCCAGCCAGCGTAACACCGGTTAAGCCGAGTCCGGAAGTAGAACCGCCGGTTGCAGTCGAGTCACCAACCAACGACACCAAGGCAACAGTTGACGGTCGCCAGCCAGATACTGAATCCCAAAACCTTCCGCCTGAACCTGTGCTGGAAGACAAGGCTCCACAGACATCAGCACCCGTCGATGTCATCAAGGCGAAACTGAAGCAAATCGAAAAACCTGTTCCGCAACGCGTTGCTGAAACAGTCGTGGATGTTGTCACAAAACCGAAAAACAAAAGTTCGGCAGCAACAAGCCTGCCACAACGGTTAGCAGCTAAGCAGGATCTTCCATTAGGCCTCACGAACTTGGCCGAAGTGAAATTCTTTGACCAGGCTGTGCCACGCCAACTGCCATCATTCAGCCGGTCGCTGGAGTCAGGCAATGTCAACGAAACAATCACCAGCAGATTTTCAGCCGGAACATCCAGGTTGCAGAATCATTCAAATGGTGGCCACTCGAGTCACTTCGTGGGCCGTATCCTCGACGGATTTCGCTCAAAGTATCAGAACGCCGATGACGACCAGAACACGGACCTGAACAGCGAGTCGGAGCTGATTGGCAACAGCGGATTGTAGGTCGCGGTGCCGCGTGACGCCGCAGATTGATCGGTGTGTTTGGTACGCTGATGCGTACCCTGCGGAGCTGCGCAAAAAAAAACGGTCGTGGCACTTTGCCACGACCGTTTTGAATTCCAACTGCGATGCTTTAAGCAGACGATTACGCAACGCCCAGGATTGAACCCAACCCATCTGACATTGTTGCTGAATCCAAAGACGCACCAGCATCCTTGTCCTTGTCCTTGTCCTTCGGCATCATATCTTCATCTGACACGTAATCTACGAAGCCTCGCAGATGGATCGCTCGTGTGTGATGCTGCAGCTTCTTCAAAGCCTTGCTTTCGATCTGACGAATACGTTCGCGAGTCACCTTGAAGATACGACCGGTTTCTTCCAGCGTGTAGCTGTAACCATCGCCCAGGCCGTAACGCAGTTTCACGATTTCACGTTCACGATACGTCAGGCTCTTCAGCACGTGATCGATCTTGTCTCGCAACATCTGCTTGGCAGCAGATTCCGCAGGGCTTTGTTCGTGTGAGTCCTCAAGGAACTCACCAAAACTGCTGTCTTCGCTTTCGCCAACCGGAGTATCCAAACTGATTGGATGCTTCCAGGTCTTCATGATGCGTTCGGTTTCTGCGATGCTCATGCCAACCGCTTCTGCCAACTCCTCATTGCTGGGTTCGCGACCGGTTTCCTGACGAATTTCTTCCGCCTTGGCTTTCAGCATCGAGATATTCTGGAACATGTGAACCGGAATACGAATGGTTCGAGCATGATCCGCAACAGCACGAGTAATCGCCTGTCGAATCCACCACGTCGCGTAGGTTGAGAACTTATAACCGCGACGGTACTCGTACTTCTCAACACCTCGCATCAGACCGGCATTGCCTTCCTGAATGAGGTCCAGGAAGCTGAGACCACGGTTGCGGTACTTTTTGGCGATCGACACCACCAGACGCAGGTTGCCGCCGGATAGCTTTTGCTTGGCATCTGTCCAGCCATGCTGACGACGGCGAAGACCCGCACAACGTTTCAGAAACTGCTCCGGAGTCTCCAGAACCATCTGAATATATTCTTCCAGTTCTCGTTCCAGTGACTCACGTTCAGAAGCCGCCGTCTTCAGGCCCTTCAGGCAGGCGATCTCATCCTGCAACTGTTCGATCCGTTCGCCGATCTGCAGCATGCGTTTCATCACAGGCTGCAAACGATGAGTCCGAACACTCAGCTCTTCGCACAATGTCGCCATTTTCACGCGGCGTTCGCGAATACGAACATCGAGTGCTGCTGTTTTGCCATCTGCGAGTTCCCGCCATGCGACAAAGTCAGATTCGTTTTCGGCCATCAAGTGACGCAGAGAAGCCAAGTTGGATTCCATGCGGCCTTCGATTTGTTCTTTACGAACATCTTCCGTTTCCGACGTTCGCAGAGTTCGTTCGAAAGGCAATTCCTGACGACTGACTTTTTCGATGATGTCCACGGCGATTCGCAATGCGAAGTCCGATTCCATCATGTGTCGTCGCATGCGCTTGCGTGTGATTTCGATCTGCTTGGCAAGAAAGATCTCACGATCGCGACTAAGCAATGGGATGTTCCCCATCTGACTTAGATACATACGAATCGGGTCACGGGATGACAGAGCAGAAGTTTCCGCTCCCAGTAACGCTCGAGCGGCTTTCTCAGCCTGCTCTTCGCGAATTTCTTCTTCAATTGGTTCCGGCTCAAGCGGGATGTCCGGGTCTTCAATGAAGTCCACGCCTTCGGCATCCATTGCCTTGATCAAATTGTCCACCATGGCGGGATCTCCAGCTTCATCCGGTAGCCAGGCATGAGCCTGCTGAACCGTAACGAAGCCTCGCTCCCTGGCTTTCTCAATGATCGCCTTCAGTCCTGAATCCAGACGATGCACACGAATCCCCTTCTTCTTTTGTTTCTCTGTTGTGGCTGGTTCATTCCAGCACGTGACAGATGAGGAGCTTTGCCCCTATATCAAACACGAGTGTCCGTGCCTCCATGTGAGACACACGCATTTCACGCCCGAACCTAACGGCACAGACGACCGAAGTTATTCAATCATAAGTGTTCAGCCGTATGCTGAAGGTTTCGTAAACTCTCAGCATACCCGCCTCTCAGAAAAATCAATCGTGGGAGCCCTGAAAATCACGATTCCGCAGAATGCTCTTCTTTGCCGGAATTCTGTTGATTAGCGGTGCGATGAGGGAAGCGACAGTGAAAGCTTCCGCAGTGCGATCGATGATCGTGCCCTGAGATGACTCCTTCATTTCCAGTTGCACGTGGATTCCGCTGTGATGGTGGTTTGAGCCTGAGAGAACTTCCATTCCCCTGTGACCCTGAAACACGGTAGCCGGATTATTCGCACGGTCAGCCCCGAAGGTCAACTTGATGATGTCACTGTTTTCCGTCTTTCCAGGAATACCTGAAGCCCATCAAAATCCGCCGAAAATCACAATTGTTGCGTTTTCATCCTGAAGTCACCCCAGCAAAGTACTTCCGACACACCTGCGACTCTCCTTTTCTTTGTACGAACCAGGTGTACGCGGATTGTTTCTGCACTAGTGAACAGTCAGGATGAGATCGTCCGGTAACTATCACAACTCGGCTCAGCAGGTACACCAGACATTTTCGAGTAACAACCATAGTATTCGCCCATGGCCAGTAAAAAGAAAAAGAGCGTTGAAGACCCGAACTCACGCGTGGTCTGCCGCAATCGCAAGGCGCGCTTCGAATACGAGATTCTGGACGAAATCGACTGCGGAATTCAGTTGTATGGCAGCGAAGTCAAAAGCATCCGCAACAACAAAGTCGTCATTGAAGATGCCTACGCGCGAGTCGACGGCAGCGAAGTCTGGCTGATCAATTCTGACATTGCTGAATATCCACAGGCCACACTGTTCAACCATGAACGACGCCGAAAACGGAAACTGTTGCTGCATCGGCGCGAAATCAGGAAGTTTGCAGAGGCTGGGGAGCAACAAAGCCTAACAATGGTCCCGCTGCAGTTTTTCATCGCGCGCGGCTTCATCAAGGTCAAACTGGGGCTCTGCCGCGGTCGCAAAATGCACGACAAGCGCGAGAACCTCAAAAAACAGGATCACCGCCGCGAAATGGACGCTGAACTGAAACGCCGATAACGGGCCGATAACGCGTGCAGGAAGTCGCGACGTATCGCGCACCTGGACGTGAGTGAGGAAAAATTCCGGCACTTCCCGCAGTCTGGTTACTCTTGCGGCAGAATCGGCCTTTTTGTATTTCCCGCAGTCTGGTAAAGACGTTTCGGCAGTTTCGGCATGTTGATTGCCTTACGCTGCCAATGGAAGAACACGTGAGGTCAGTGAGAATTCAGGAACTCACCAAATCACTGTGGCCCGGCGTCGTTTGGAAACGGCAAATGGCTGAAAAACGTGGTGGTCATGCGGTATTTCCAGTGCGAAAGGAAGATCGACACTGGTGGTATTGTGAGACCGCTCAACCTTGTGATCTGCAGGAATTGCAACGATGGCGAGGTAACTTTTACAAACCAGGTGCAGGCTCGGTCGGTTGATCGTGACCTGGCACCGGTGGGTATTGTTTCGAATTCAAAAACTCATCAACGCGTGACGAATGGATTTTTCGCGTGTCGGTGAGAGAGACATTCCGCAAAGACGAATCGCGATGTGCCGACTAAGGCAGGCGATTCAGAAACTGGCGACCCATCACAATTCAATCCCTGGCAAGGAAGCCAAGATGAATCTGATTGCGATTGCAATGCTGATGACGGCGGTTGACCTGCATGGCCAACCACTACCAGACGTCGTTCTGCTGGATTTCACGGCTGGATATTGCCAGCCGTGTCGACAGATGGTGCCTGTTCTGCAGGAAATGGAAAACGCCAACTATCCAATCCGTCGAATTGATATCACCCAGCATCCGAAAACCAGTCAACAGTACAAAGTTGACCGCATCCCGACATTGATTCTGCTTGTCGAAGGCCAGGAAGTCCAACGCTTCCAGGGCGTCACAGATCAAAGCGAACTGCGGCAGGCGATGAACGATGCCGCTCAAAAACTGGAACAAACCCGCAGACGAAACAACCCGGCGGAGCAGCCAGCACCCACGGCAGAAGCAGCACCGGTCGACTGGAATCCGGACGACCGCGCACCAACACCTGGCAACGAAAAAGTGGAAGTGCCGCGGCCTGGGTTGAAAGGGATGTTCGACAAGATGCGTCGCGGATTCGGTAATGGCCCGGGCGCTGCGGAAGATCCTCAGACAACTGCGGACAATGCATTTCCGCCTGAATTTCGAGGACAAAGTCCTGAAAACACAGCCCCGCCTGGCGACAGATCACCGGCGATGCTGGCGACTGTTCGTGTGCGACTGTTGGATGGAAATCTGCGAGACGTTGGTAGCGGCACGATCATTCACAGCACGGCGGGGCAGTCCATTATCCTGACCTGTGCGCATATCTTCCAAAAGGTCGACACCAAAAAAGCGGCTGTGGAAGTTGACGTCTTTCAGGACGGCAAGATGCTGCAATATCCTGCCGAGGTGCTGGGCGGCGATCACGAATCCGATGTCGCACTGCTGCGGATCCGAAACACGACTCCGTTGCCTGCCGCATCACTGGTCGACGACGCCGGCGCAGTCGAAAAACAGCAGGCCGTCTTCAGCATTGGCTGTAGCAACGGTGATGTACCGACACGACTTAACATGCAGGTGATTGAAGTCGACCGCTACGATGGACCACAGAACATTCTATGCACCAACGACCCGGCCCAGGGACGGTCCGGCGGTGGATTGTTCAACGCCAACAATCGGATCGTAGGAATATGCAGTGCGGCCGATCGCAAGTCTCGAGAAGGACTATACACGGGGGTCACACCCGTTCGAAAACTGATCACGCAACTGAAGCTGGACTCGTTGTTCGAATCTGCTGAACCGATGTTTGAGTCGACTGGTGCGACACCAGCCGTGGCAGACATTCCACCGAGTCCATTTGTGAGTGATGATGATCTGTTTGATGAGTTGCTTGCAGAAGAAGTCAATCTGGCCGCCTTCACCGACAACAGCGGTCCAATATCACCGCCAAAATTCGACAACCCAGCGCCGCCTGCCGAACAGCCAAAGTCGCAGCCGCTGGCAGATCCATTCGCGGCTACTCCTGCACTAACGGCTTCAACGCTGCCAGGCCGAAGTGCTGCAACGCCGGAAATCACGGTCCTGATCGATGACCCAATTAGAGGCAAACGAATGGTGGTCATTCCAAAACCCAGCCCGTGGCTGTTGGAACTGCTAACCGGAGAAAAACCGGCGTCTGCCGCAAGCGATCTGGTTAACGCTCGAGATCGCTCGCTGTCCACCACAAGTTCTCGCACGGCGCAAAAATGAAAACAGATCGCCGCAATCCGGTTGTCTGTGCCTCACTTACCTGAACGATATGGTTCGATGGGCAGGTCGTTTGATTTTCCGGGCTGGCCTGGCCACGATGTGACGTGTGTTCGTAGTTGTGATCTGAGATTTGAAATTTCAGATTGCCGCGGCGAGTTTCTGTCGTCTACATCATATCGTTTGCGAACTCTTCGCATCAGCTGAGGACAATCATGAGCAAGTGGCCTATCGGTGTATTCGCGTCCGTTGACGCGGGACTGGGTGTGAATTTTGAAGTCGTCAAAGAACTCGGCATTCCCTCCATTCAACTGCATGCTCCACACAAGAACACGCGGACACAGGAAGCCGCAACCGCTTTTCTGGAAAAGTGTGCTGATGCCGGTGTGACCATTACCTGTGTGTTTGGTGGTTTCGACGGCGAAAGCTATGCGGACATCGCAACCACAGCGCGGACAGTTGGTTTAGTTCCTGAAGACACTCGTGCTGCCCGCATGCAGGAGATGAAGGAGATCAGTGACTTCGCCAAGCTGCTGGGAGTCGACGCGGTCGGTCTGCACATTGGCTTCGTCCCGGAGGATACTGCTTCGGACAGCTACCAAAACCTGCTGACCATAACGCGAGAACTGCTGGATCACGTCAAAGCCAACGGCCAAAACCTGCACCTGGAAACCGGTCAGGAAACCGCCGATCACCTGCTGCACTTCATCGACGCTGTGGCTCGCGACAATCTGTACATCAATTTCGATCCAGCCAACATGATTCTGTACGGCACAGGCGAACCGATCGAAGCGCTAAAGAAAGTCGGCAAGCACGTCCGCAGCATTCACTGCAAAGACGGCACCTGGGCGGCCGAAGGTCGTCGTGGTCTCGATTGGGGCTGCGAAGTCGCACTCGGCGAAGGCGACGTCGGTATGGAAGCGTACCTGCGAACGCTGCACGAACTCGGCTACGACGGACCACTAACGATCGAGCGAGAAATTCCGGAAGACCCCGTTCAGCAGAAGGCTGACATCGGCAAGGCGGTCGCTTTGTTGGAAGACCTGCGGGCAAAGATCCTGGGTTAGAGCCTTGAGAAAAAAGAGGCTCTAATTATGGTGCAGCTTAGACTATCGGCCCAGCTGAATTCAGGCGAAGGGTGAATGGGCATGTTTAGTCGAGTCAGAAGCGTTGGTGAAAGCTGCTTCATTCATGGAAGACGTTACATTCATTTTGAGTGCCGTCGAATCGGGTCGCGCCCGGACCGAGGATTTGCTGCCTCTGGCCTACGATGAACTGCGCCGCATGGCCTCCGGGCGGATGCAGAACGAGCGACTCGACCATACCCTGCAACCCACTGCTCTGGTACACGAAGCATTTTTGCGGCTGGTAGGCGACAGCGAAGCGACGTGGCAAAACCGCCGCCATTTTTTCGGCGCGGCGGCCATCGCTATGCAGAGAATTCTGGTTGACGAGGCGCGACGGAAGAAACGTCTGAAGCATGGCGCGACGAAGATCTAACGGCTCCTGGGAGCCTTCGATCAGTGTGAGTCGTT
>CALFOL010000346.1 GCA_937919915.1 uncultured Planctomycetaceae bacterium | reverse complement strand
GTCAGAGACCCGCGCACTTCGCGGGGCCTAAGCTAAGCTTCGTCCAGAAAATCCGATGCGGCCAGTTCGGCCATCACGGTTTCGATTTCGTCGTCCGCTTTGCCTTCCTGCTCGCGGCTCACCGGCATGACCAGCGGTGCAGCGATCTCTGAATCTGCGGCTTTGGCGTTCACATCGGTGATGGAAACAAGCTGCAGTAACGGTGACTCTGCATCTTCCGCCTGTTCTGCAGCAGCCACAAAGAAGTTGGTTCGGGCACTCCAGATGGAATTGTACGTTTGAGTGCCTTCCGCGCGGATCGCTCGAATCCATATCGCATAGTTACCACGCTGCAGAGTCGGCAACGTCGAGCTGGTTTCGTCAATCACGGTTTGTGACACAACCCGTGACTGCAGCAGAACTCCAGAGTTGTCATACCGGTTGACCCAGATTTCGTACTGTGTCGCTGCCGGAACAGCCGCCCATGTAACAGTATTGCCGGTGACAATCGGTGTTGTGCGTCCATCAATTCGAATCGGCAGCCCTTCGTCCCATGCTGTCTGGCTTCCATCGCTAAAGTTTGCTCGCACAGCAACCCGGTAATCGACGCCGAACTGCAATGGATTTGCCACACGGTGTGACAGCGCGGCAATGTCATTCTGTAAATACACCGTCGTGTCGCCATTCGTGACACGAAGATCATAGCTGCTGGCGCCAGCCAGTGGTCGCCATTCGATGGTTGGCGTCGCGTCGATCGTTGTTGCACGATTACTGGTAATCAGATTCACGGCGTCACGGAAGAGTTCGAACTGCTGCGGTTCCGACCACGGCGATGACGCGCCCGTGCTGTTCGTTCTGATCCAGACTCGGTAGCGCCGATCCAGTAGTTCTGTGGTCAGCGGAATATCTGTGCCATCCAGGTTCGGAATGAATTGAATCTGCCTGCCTGCTGCAAGGTCAGAGATCCAGATGTCGTAAGTTGCTCCGGCGGCAGCGTCCCAGCTGAATGTTGCTTCGTTTGTTTCCTGATTCAGCGTGATATCGAAGTCTGTGGCTGCCAGGTAATTACCGAAGTCCAGTCCGCGAAAAGTTGTCGGAACGGAGACATCGACGTCCGCGATGTACTGACGAGGGCTGGGAGCGTTGTAAATCAGAGATGGATCAGCGTGGAAGGACGGGGCCAGCTGCGCGACGAGCGTTCCCGTCAGCGCTGTGCGCGGGCTACTGTCCCACTGATAGATTGAGCCGTCCGGTGTGACGTAATACCAGGCGGTGGCCGACTGGGCGGACGTAGAATCCGTTCCGGCCAGACTGTAGAACCATTTTTCGTTCAGTCCGCCCCAGTTCAGAAAATCGCTACCCGTGCTGGACAGTTCCAGAGAGGTGTCGAGTTCGAACGCGGCCATCGCATTTGGGTGATTTGGCAGAGTCTGAGACCATCCGTCAACGACAACTTCCTGGACAACATATGTTCCAGCGGGGAAGTCAGAAAATACGTAGACACCCGATTCCGTATCCGGATCGATTGAACCGTCGCCGTTAAGATCGATGTTTCGGGTTGTCGTTGTCGCGATCGGTGCGTCCAGCGGATCTGCATCGATGTCCTTCAGTTCGATGGTCCAGCCGTTTAAATAGCTTTCGCCGAAATCACGATTTCCGTCATTGTTCACATCGTGAAACTTGCGGCCCGTGATCACCGTACCGGAACGCAGCACCTCGACATTGATCAATGCGTCAAAGTTATCACCGATTTGCATTCCAGGAGCAATCTCGACAATCACGGTATTGCCGCTCAGTGAAACGTTTGGTTGTAAAGTTGCGTTTGCTGATGCCGAGACAGCGGTGATGGATTCGTTCGTAGAGAGGTCGAAGTCGAAGTAGTAGCGGTAGAACGTACCGGTTGCGACAATTCCCGATGGATCCGCTGTCCCTGCAGCAAGGTTGAAGCTCATGGCGATCGTGTTGGCATCGATATCGATGTCGTACTGACCGATAAAGGACTCGATTTCCGGATCGGTAAAATTGTCGACGACAGTCGCTGTGCTAACTGCGCCAAAAGGAATTTCGTTGCCATCGGTGTCCGCGATGGATTGAAACGTACTGCTGAGCACGGCGTTCGTGCCGATCAGTGTCAGCAAAGCCCGGGATTCAAGGCTCTCCGTCGTATGTGTAGCCGTATTTCCACGCTTCGTTCGACGTGTCCGAGCGAATTTTTTCAACATCGACTTTAGGGCATGTTCAACAGACATCATGAACTCTCTTTGGAAAGCCAGGAACTTAGAGGCGACGCCTCTGACGATTTTAAGCGGATACTCGGAAACGCCCCGTTGCCGCTCCGGAAATCTGACTCGACGGGAAGATGTTGACCACGCTGCGGGCCTGCCGCATTACGCAGTTCAGTGAAGATAAAACGGCGATAAGGCAAATACAACAAGTGACAGCGCACGATCGCGCGCAACATTCCTCTTTCAGCGGGAATCGACGTTTGCAGGTAACAGACTGAGCCGAACCGTGTGATCATGAAGTGACCTGTTCAGACTTCACCGACGATCAAGGGGATAACCGTCTCAATCCATTCAACTGGCCGGGGAGCCAGCGAAAAGACGCACCACGCGACAAATGCTAACTGCCTGCAGAGTGCCGACTGAACGTTTTCAAGCGGTTTGCATCGGCTGCGCGGTCTGCTACGGAGGGTCGTAGCCGCCCGGATTCCAGGGATGGCAGCGGCTGATCCGGCAGACTCCTCGCCAGCTGCCGATCACCAGCCCGTATTTTTGCACGGCCAGAATGAAGTACTGGCTGCATGACGGATGAAAACGACAGGTTTTTCCCAACAGGGGACTGATCAGCTTTTGGTAGCCTCGCACCATCAGAATCACCATCAGGCCGGGGATCGCCAGCAGATGACGCAACAGTTTCACGAAGTCTGCTCCGTGTCAGCGGTGTTCTGCGCCAATTCCAATCGCCGTCCCAGTTTGCTCGCCAGCCTGACCAAAGACTCCGCAAAATCTGCAAGAGACGAATCTGATCGCTGCCGCGGGACCAAAACAAAGTCCACGCCTGGCGGCAGCTTGTGTTGCGACAATCGAAAGGCCTCGCGCAGCAGTCGCTTCTTCCGATTTCGAGCAACAGCGTTGCCGTGTTTTTTCGAAACGCTGACTCCAAGTCTCGACGTTGTGGTGTCGTTGTTCCGTACAAACACCAGGAGGTGATCATCACCAGATCGCACGCCGCCGTCGTAACACAGACGGAATTGCGTCGTGGTGCGAAGACGTTGATTTTTAGTCAGGTTTAGCGTCACGAAATTCTTCGCAGGTTGTGCTCTCTAATGACAATCACCGTGGATCTCTACCGCCCGACCGCATTTGAACGTGATCAGGCGAGCGCCGTGTTCGGTACGCTGAAGCCTACCCTACTTTGATGCTGCCAGGGCCTGTTTCAGATCGGCTGTGATGTCGTCGATGTGTTCAATACCGACTGATAACCGGACCATTTCCGGAGGAATGCCGCCGGCTTTCTGCTGTTCTTCCGTCATCTGCGAGTGTGTTGTTGTGGCTGGATGAATGGCCAGGCTTTTGGCATCACCGACATTTGCCAGATGACTAAACAGCAGCAGCGATTCGATGAATTTGCTGCCGGCCGCGGCTCCGCCTTTGATGCCGAAGACGACCATCGAGCCGCCTTTGCCACCCAGATACTTCTGAGCTTTTTCGTAGTTGGAATCGCCCGCGAGTCCTGGGTAGCGGACCCATTCGACGGAGTCGTGGTTCTGCAGATATTTGGCAACCGCCAGCGAATTTTCACAATGGCGTTCCATTCGCAGCGGCAGAGTTTCGATGCCCTGCAGGAACATCCACGCATTATCAGGAGCAATGCAGGATCCCAGATTTCGAAGTGGGATGACGCGCATTCGCAGGATGTACGCCAGTGGTGCAAGGTCGCCGAGGTCGTGTGCCCAGCGTATGCCGCCATAGCTGCTGTCGGGTTCGTTCATCAGCGGAAACCTGTCGCTCTTCCAGTCGAACTTTCCACTGTCGACCACAATGCCACCAATGCCGGTGCCGTG
The DNA here is from genome assembly GCA_937919915.1 of uncultured Planctomycetaceae bacterium. GTDB lineage: Bacteria > Planctomycetota > Planctomycetia > Planctomycetales > Planctomycetaceae > Fuerstiella. The sequence continues at coordinate 971 of CALFOL010000346.1, read as the reverse complement.
TCCACCCATCCACTTCGTTAACGAATGCACAACAATATCTGCTCCCTGAGCAATCGGATTCTGCAGTGCTGGTGTGCTGAACGTGCTGTCAACGATCAGTGGCAGTCCGTGATCGTGAGCGATCTTTGCGATGGCTTCGATGTCGGAAACTTCCAGACCTGGATTGCTAACGGTCTCGCAGAAGATCGCCTTCGTCTTGTCGTTGATCGCGGCGGCGAAGTTATTCGGATCAGTCGGGTCAACAAATCTCGCGGTGATCCCGAACCGTGGCAGGATGTCGTTGAACTGCGTGAACGATCCACCGTACAGATTGTTCGCGGAAACGAATTCATCGCCCGCCTGCATGATATTGATCAGGCTGTAGAACACTGCGCTCGTTCCCGATGCAAGTGCGAGAGCTCCGACACCGCCTTCCATTTGCGCGACTCGTTGTTCCAGCACATCTGTCGTGGGGTTCGTCAGCCGGGTATAAATGTTGCCCAGTTCTTTGAGGCCGAACAGATTCGCCGCGTGTTCCGTACTGTTGAACACGAACGAACTGGTGCGATAGACCGGAACGGCGCGAGCGTTCGTGGTGGGGTCAGGCTGAGATCCGCCGTGCAGGCAGGTGGTTTCGAGTTTCATCTGTGGTCTTTCCCATTGTGGTTGAATGATGAAGGGACCACAGTTCACCAACAACGCGAGCCCCGTTCAACTCCAGCGTCGCCACAAGTCATCTGATTTGTCAGACGAGCACGTTGTCAATTCGAATCCGAGATGGTGCGTCTTATACTGAACAGTCCGTTTGAAAGGTAGAAGAACAGAAACAGGGCGATTGGCGAGAAAATGACAAGTAACAGGACAATTGGATTGTTACTTCGTGTTGCGAAGGTCTCTCCACTGAGCGTTCCGGGTGAAAAGCTTGTAATGTTGTCTGCTTCGACTTTCCGATCACCCGTGAAGTCCGTTTTGCCTTCGACGTCTTCTCCACC
>CALFOL010000345.1 GCA_937919915.1 uncultured Planctomycetaceae bacterium | reverse complement strand
CCACCAATTGAATCATTAGCGAAGGCTTTCAGCACATAGAAAGCGGTAGAGTCAGTCACTTTAGAATGCGGGCGGGACGGGAGGTGGCGTGTTCGCCAGCATCTGACGCATCGTCGGTGTCGTGCTCTGCTCCGTCGCACCGTGGTGCTGACTGATCTGGTGATTTCTCTGTCCGCTTGGGCCAGCAGAGCAGCCGACGAAGCTCACGACCATAGTGATGAACATTAAGTAGGTAAGGCAGCTTCGCATCAGTGATCCTTGGGCGAAAGATATCCGGCTGTACCAATCGGCAACCCGGAGAATAGATAGTGATTCCTAATCCCGCAGTGCATCCATCGAACATCCAGAAGTCGCGTTCGAGCAGAAACTGCTCATTGAGGCATGGAAGTTCATTTTCATACCGATGCATAGACGATCGTGCGGGGCGAAACGCCTTCCCCGAACGCACCAAAGAGTTCAGTGGCGCCGCTCGGACTGGTCAGTGAGGGTTCGTAGGATCCTGACGTTTGCGAAGGGAACAGCGGAAGAGGTCATCACACTGATCAGCACTAAGCTAAGGCTGTTCAATGCGGTACAGGGCTGTTTCCGTCCTGACGAACAATGCATCGCCGGCTACAGCTGGAGAGGCCATGCAACCATCGGCGAGCGTGTTCTTAGCCAATTCTTTCAGCTCCGCCCCCTCTTCGACCACAGTGGTTGCCCCGTCCTGCCCGAAAAAATACAACCGTCCCGCAGCATACAATGGAGAGGCACTGAAATCGCCCGTCAGTCGCAGTTTCCAGACTTCCGAATGATCCTCGGCCTTCAAACACGCTGCGACGCCGTTGTCTGTCACCGTGTACAGGTGCCCCTTGACGATTAACATTGAAGGTTTCCTGGGGGCTTGGCGGTCTGAGGTCCAGCGGACGTGTGAGGCTGTGACGTCGCCCTCACCGCTGACGTCCACAGCCACCAAACGCGGCTGCATGTAGCTGGTTGACAAATAGACAACACCGTTTTCATACACAGGACGCGGCACCGTGGAAAACCCCAGTTGACCGTAGCTGGCTTTCCAGATTTCTTTTCCGTCCCGAGCGTCGTAGGCATACACCCAATTGGCTGCCGGAGAAATAACAAGTGGCCGACCATTGGCTTCGACAACCAGTGGAGTGCAGTAAGCCTTTTGCAGTTCCGGCTTCGGATTCATTTCTCCAGAACGTTTCGTCTTCCATTGAACATCGCCTGTGTGTCTGTTGAATGCCGCAAGGAATTGTTCATCGATGCCATCAAAGTGCACGATCAACAGATCTTCCCAGACGACCGGCGAGCTTCCCGGACCGTTCTGGTGGTCAACATTCACGTTGCTCACTTTCCAAATCAGCTCCGACGTTTTCCGGTTCACGCAGGCGGTGCCGTAGGTGCCAAAATGAAAATAGACCAGATCACCAGCGATCACAGGAGTCGGCGACGCATAACTGTTCAATGAGTGTTTAGGCTCTGGTTCTGCCACTTCGAATAAAGGAATCTGTTTTTCAATTCTTCCTGACGCGCGACTCGCCAGCACCGCCTGGAGTGTGAGTGCACCAGCCAGTTTCAACCCACCTGGGTCTTTTATCTTCTGCAATCGAGCTTTCTCTTCCTCTTCTGAAAGCACCGCAGCGATCGCGGTCGTTAGCCAAATTTGGTCGTCGGTAATGACCGGAGACGAATGCCCTTCACCAGGAAGCAGCGTTTTCCATGCGACATTTTTCTCTTCGCTCCAGGTGATGGGCAGATCCGCTGAGACTGCGTGGCCTTGACCGTCGGGGCCGCGAAATTGCGGCCATTCGTCTGCGGAAAACGCAGTTTGAGACAGCACTACGGCAGTAAGGAAAGCTGTAATTTTCACAGGAAGACTCATTTCGCAAGTTGGCGGGTGGGAGGACCGGGCAGGAAACTGAAGTCAGAGTTTCCACAACGTCACTGCACCGGTCAAGTGTTACGTGGAAGCCCAAACGTGGAAGCAAATTCGGGGCGATTCTTTAGATGGCACAGTTAAGGTGCTCGACCTTGGGTTGGCCCGACTGGAACAAGCAGATGGTGAAAGCCTCAGCGACAATCTCACGGCGTCCGGCAGTCTGATGGGAACAGTCGACAACATGGCCCCCGAACAGGCACTGGATAGTCGACGGGCAGATGCACGCAGTGACATTTACAGCCTTGGATGCACGTTGTTCTTTCTCATTACCGGTCGCCCGCTGTTTGGTGGCGACACGTTTATGAAGAAACTGCTGGCACATTGCAGTGAGTCGGCGACGTCCATGGGCGAGGCATCTGCGTCAGTCTCAATCGATTTGGAAGCCGCGTGCCAGTCAATGGTGGCCAAGGATCCTGCCGAGCGACCGCACACAATGGCGGAAGTGATTGCGATTTTAGAGGCGTGTCTGAATTCGATGCCGACGGTCGACGGAACGTCAGACACAGACGACAAAGCAGCCTCCGCCCCGTTCGCGGCGACGCATATCGGCGAAACCCCGGTTCATTCGGCGCTTTCAGCCACGGTAATTGGTTCCGCGTCGAAGCTCGACGCCGCGACAAGCCCACAACGGTCGCGTCGATTCGCACAAGTCCTGAAGTCGGTCAAGTGGCTATGGGGAACGCATATGGGGAGGGAACGCATATCGGAGACCTTAGCCTCGACCTTATGCTTAAGCCCCGCCTCCTCAATCGTCAGTTCAAGCGACCACTTTGCTTCTGGCATTTCTTCTCTCCACGAAAACGAGAATCACGAATTCATCCAACAGTGGACATTCTGTGATGCTGTACTGTGGTGAAATACCTACGCTCTACAGGCAGCGCGTTGAAGCCAAGTGGAGGCGGTCAGGCGCCTCTGTGTTGCCGAATGCAATCCGGACTGCGAGGATCGTGGAAACCGCCGCACGCAATCCACTCCGGGTTGAATAGTGTCCAGAAGTCACGTGCGACGGAGTGTGTTACGTATTCGTAGGGCCGCGTGCCGTAGCCAGCCGAATCCATGGGGCGAAATACGTCTGCGGGCGTGGGCACATTGCTGTCCATTTTTATCGTGAACTTGATCTCCTTTTCGCAAAAATGGAGCGATTGAGGGCAGAAGAAACAGCTTGGCCCGCCATACCCGCATGCGTGCAACGGCTCTCTCGATCAGTCGTTCACTGTTCAAAGACTGGCGATTGGTCTCGGAAG
>CALFOL010000344.1 GCA_937919915.1 uncultured Planctomycetaceae bacterium | reverse complement strand
CACGGAATAGTTTGTGGACAGCTACTTAGCTCGAGCACAAAGGCGGCGTAGTCGTTGTGCCAATCCCGCTGCAACTGAGTCGTTTCGACACGTGGTTTCGGCCTGGAGATGGATTCAGCTGAACTTCCGGCGACAATCTGGAAAGTCTCGTCAAACTGTGGACGAAAGATCTTTTCCCCGTCGACTCCGCGCTTGATCAGCAGGTCGCTTAGCATTTCGCGAGCGTCATCGTCGCCATGATTCAAAAACAATCCTCCATTGGCAGGACCGCGTTCAATGATCCAGTCAATCAATTCGCCTTGATCGGCGTGTGCCGAGTAATTGCCCAGCCGCCGGATCTCAGCTTTAACCTGGTACTCTTTGCCATGAATGCGAACCTGCTTGGCGCCACTGGTAATGATGTGCCCCAAAGTCCCGGGCGACTGATAACCGACAAACAGTATCGTTGATTCAGAACGGAAGATATTGTTCCTTAAATGGTGCTTGATTCGGCCGGCATTGCACATCCCACTGGCCGAGATGATGATTGCACCCTTCTTGACATTGCTGATCGCCTTGCTTTCATCAACGCTCTGAACGATTCGAAAGTTCTCGTGTCGGAAGAGTTCGGCTTCGTCAACCACGATGTCTTCCATCGCGCTGGAGTACTTCACGAACACCTCGGTCGCCTTTCTTGCCATCGGCGAGTCAAGGAACACGACCGCATCAGGGATTTCTCCGGAGTCCAAAAGCGCGGCGATGTCGTGCAACAGTTCCTGGCTGCGTTCAACGGCAAATGCCGGAATCACGACGTTGCCGCCTCGACTCAGTCCGCGCACCAGTTCATCTCGCATCGCTTCGCGCCGTTTCTCCAGCGTGTAGTCATCGCGATCTCGATTTCCGTAGGTACTTTCACTGATGATGTAGTCGTAGCCAACGGGCGCATCGGGTTCCGGGTGAAACGCCTTCTCCTCGGGCCCCAAATCGCCTGAGAACATCATCCGAATTGGTTTCCCATTCTCAGTTATCTCCAATTCGATCGACGCTGACCCCAGCAAATGGCCGGCATTCCAAAATCTTGCGCGAACGCCTGGTTTCGGTTCGAACCACTTTTCATACGGAACCGACTCCAGTTGCTTTAGAGTCTTCTCAGCATCTTCAATTGTGTAAATCGGTTCGACCTCGGCTTCCCCGCGCCGCCGAAGTTTTTTGTTTACACGTGCTGCGTTCGATTCCTGGATGTAGGCCGAATCGCGGAGCATGAACTGCAGCAGGTCGACCGTCGGTTCGGTCGCATAGATCGTGCCACCAAACCCGCCATTGGTGAGCTTCGGCAGCAAACCGCTGTGGTCGATGTGGGCATGTGTTAGAAGCAGAAACTCAGCCGACGCTGCATCAAAGGGAAAAGGCATGTAATTCAATTCCTGCGTCGTGCGGTTGCCCTGGAACAGCCCGCAGTCAATCAGAAACCGTGCAGCCTCGGATTCAATGTACGAACAGGATCCGGTTACCGTTCCAGCCGCGCCGCAAAACGTCAATTCCGCCATGATTCCAACACTCCAGATGGGATTCGTATACTCAGTCAACGAAGTCCAGCGGAAATTGTCTCCGCTGGCTTCACCTGATACCGCATTCACACCGCAAGTCCAGGCAGCTTGGGATTATCGTGTGATTCGATTGTCAAGAGGCTTCTTACCTGGTGAATTCCCACCACCTGGTTGTCTGATCTTTCCGAACCAGGCATTGGGCCTTCTTGCCGAGAATTGCCTGTTTGACAAATCCATCTAAGCAAAAGGGGCCATTTGTAATGATGGCAATTCG
>CALFOL010000343.1 GCA_937919915.1 uncultured Planctomycetaceae bacterium | reverse complement strand
AGCGCCCCATGCCACCAATTCCCCGCCGCTCATTATCCCTGCTCACTACTTTTCTGTTGCTAAGCTGTGTGCCAACCGTTGCTGATGACAAGCCGACTCAGAAAGAAATCAGTGACTATGAACTGATGTCTGTGTTTGTGGAAGCGTTTGAGCAAATTGAATCGAACTACGTGAAGGAAGTTGATCGACGTGAACTGCTGGAAGCGGCCGTTAATGGAATGGTATCGCATCTGGATCAGTATTCGAACTTTATTCCGCCGCGCAGAGTTTCGCAGTTCAATCAGATGATGGAACAGGAATTCGGTGGCATCGGAATTCAGGTCAACGCCATCAGCGGCCGACTGATGGTTGTCAGCCCATTACCTGGCACGCCTGCTTTTCGAGCGGGAATCCAATCGGGCGACATCATCACCGAAGTCGAAGGCACAAAGATGCGTGGGGTCAGCTTAAGCGGCGCCGTGGATTTGCTGCAGGGACCGATCGGACGACCCGTGAAGATTAAAGTTCTCCATCCGGGAAACAAGCAAGCCGAAGAAATGACGCTGGTTCGACAGCTCATTAAGGCTCCGACAGTTCGCGGCGATCATTATCGTAAAGATGCGACCTGGGAATACATGCTGTCAGGTGAGCCGCGAATCGGCTATCTTCGGGTTTCACACTTTAGCCGGCACACCGGCGACGAGCTGAAAGTCGCGGTCGATCAATTGATGAAGGAAGACATGCAGGGCCTGGTGATCGACATGCGCAACAATCCTGGTGGCCTGCTGGAAGTTGCCATCGAAATGTGCGACATGTTTCTGGAAGAAGGCAACATTGTCAGTGTGCGAGGTCGCAATGTTGCCGAACGTTCGTGGGACGCAAAAAAGACTGGTGCGTATCCGAAATTTCCGCTGGCCGTCCTGGTGAACAACTTCAGTGCTTCGGCCAGTGAAGTGTTCAGCGCCTGCATGCAGGATAATGAGCGTGCTGTTGTGATCGGAGAACGCACGTGGGGCAAAGGCAGTGTGCAGAATGTGATTCGTATGGAAGCCGGTGACAGTGCCTTGAAACTGACAACAGCCAGTTATCATCGTCCGAGTGGCGTAAACATTCACCGTTTTCCGGACATGAATCCGGAGGACAAATGGGGTGTGACTCCGGATGACGGTTTTATGATCGCTCTGACTCGTGACGAACGAGATGCATTAGCTCGTCAGCAGCGCGCGCGCGATATTCTGCAGCGCAACGATGACGCGACAGAAACATCTGATGACGCAGCAAAAGAAGATCCCGAAGCTGAAACCACGGCCGCTGCCGAGGAAACGGTAGAGGATCGGCAGCTTCAGGCAGCTGTGGGATACATCAAAGAGCAGTTGCAGGGGCCAAAGGTCGCTGAGGCGCCGGTCAAGGACGAAACAGAGAAACCAGCGGCGGAGCCGGAACAGGCAACGCCAGCCAAAGACAGCACGGAGTAATCAGCCGGCAATTTCCCGAGACAGCGTGTAGCCTTGGGCGCGAACCCAATATTTTTGCGACAAATCGAATCCGTCGCCGCGAAGCGGGGACAGCAATACATTTCGCTCGTTCTGCTGTCGCCGCTTCGGGTTTGTATAAATTCACGAGCCGCAGGTGACTGACTCACATTCGCTACGACCAGTGTTCGGCGATTTTCTTTCGCAGGAAGTCGGCACTGCGGCGGAGTTGGTCGATGCCGTCGACTCCGTCTTCGATACTAATCCAGCTGTCGAAGCCTTTGCTTTTTAGTTCACTGAAGATGGCATCGTAATCGTTCAGGCCTTTGCCGACTTCACCGTGAGCCAGGCGTTTCGCGTAGCCCAGTGAACCACCTTCTTCGGCTCGCAGGTCTTCGATGGTACCCTCCAGCAAATAGCGG
>CALFOL010000342.1 GCA_937919915.1 uncultured Planctomycetaceae bacterium | reverse complement strand
GGGCGATGGCTGGTGGGTCCACATCAAGTATTATCTGTTGGCTGGCACGATGGTGTGCGCGGTCTGCGGCGTTTTGGTGTCGGGCTTCTTTGCTGCAATCCCGGTGATCACCCGTGGACTGCTGTTCCTTGTGGATCCGCTGCAGAGCGGCACGATGCGCGGTTGGCATTTGGTCCCGACGATGAATCTCGGGCACGTGGTTTCTCTGATCCTGTTTCTGGCGGTGTTGTGCCTGGGCTTCCTGCGGCCTCGATTTTGGTGCAAATATGTGTGCCCCAGTGGAGCCGTGTTTTCTCTGGGCAATCTGTTTCGAGTCACGGAACGCAAGGTTGAGTCGTCATGCATCAATTGCAACAAGTGTGTGGAGATCTGTCCCTTCGATGCGATCAAGCCGGACTTCACGACTCGCACAACCGATTGCACGATGTGCCAATCGTGTGCAGGAGTTTGTCCGACAGAGTCGATCAAGTTTGTCGAGCGCTGGAACTTCGTCGAACTCAAAGTCCCCAACCATCCACCGACGCATGAAACATCACTCGGCCGTCGTGGTTTTTTGTCACTGGCAACCGGCAGCGTGGCCGCGGTCGCCGGCGGACTGGGACTGACTGGCGTCACGAAAGCCTTCGGTGCCAACCTGGACGACCCCAACGCATTCCGCCCCGTACGTCCACCAGGCAGCGTGCCGGAAAAAGAGTTTTTGGAAATGTGCATTCGTTGCGGCGAGTGCTTTAAAGCGTGTCCGAACAATGTCCTGCAACCGGAAGATTTTCAACAGGGGCTGGAAGGACTGTGGGCTCCGATGGTCGTCGCCAACTGGGCTGGCTGCGAATCAAGCTGCAACGCCTGCGGCCAGGTTTGCCCCACGGGCGCGATTCGAGCGTTGCCGCTGGCGGAAAAAAAAGTTGCGAGGATGGGACTGGCCATTGTCAACGAATCCACGTGTCTGCCGTCCGCAGGCAAAGAAGCATGTGACCTGTGTGTTCAGGAATGCAACGCCGCAGGCTACAACGCCATCGAATTCACTCAGGTCGGCGCTGAGGTCGACGACAACGGCTTACCTGTCCCTGGCTGCGGCTACCTTGCTCCCGTCGTGCTGAAAGATCAGTGTGTCGGATGCGGTCTGTGTCAAACGCGCTGCAACGGCATTAACGTGAAATCGAAAGGCCTGCTGTCAGAGTCCGCCATCATCATCGAAGCGGGCGACGGCTATGAAGATCGCATGATGAGCGGTTCGTATATTGAACTCCGCCAGTTAGAAACTGAGCAATCGACTGCCGCAGAAGGTGTTGCCCCAACGACGGACTTTTATGTTCCCGAGTGATCCGTATCGACCGAAAACCGTTCGCCGCGGCCGCAAGTCAGCGTAATACGCTGTAAGACGCCCGGACATGAAAACGAGGAGTGCTCTCGATTGCGGATGGCCCATTTCTTCGGCGACCGGGACGTCACGCCGAGAGTATTCGTGCTGTGGCCAAGGTCGTTTTGATGGATCAGAAGCTACAGCGAATTTCGCTGACTTGTGGCCGCGGAGGACGCGTTTCGTCCTGCGTGATTCGGTTCCCGCGAGCCAGAACCGTTCACAACAATAAGTAAACTGCTCTAATATAGATCCCATGGAGCTCCGCGTTGGCCGAAAGTCACTGAGTTCGTTGCCTGCCTATGTGATGCTGTAACGGTGCGCTATCGAGCAGACCAGCGATTGCGAGTTGCCGTGAGTCTCATCAAGCAACCTGCTTTACTCGTGATCAGACCGGTCGTAACATGGATGCCTAATCGTCCTCACCGCGAAAAGACTTCCCACCACAATATTAAAGGAACACTCACATGCCGCGATTCACTTCCGTTTCCATTTTCCTGCTCGCGATCGGAATGCTGGCCAATGCCGGCAGCCCGACGGCTTCCGCGGCAGACGAATATGATTACGACCTGGTTCATTCTTCTGTCAGTTTCAAAGCGCGACATCTTGACATCAGTTGGATTCATGGCCGCTTTAACGACGTCGCCGGAAAGTTCTCGCTGGACCGTGAAGATCCCACAAAGTCAACATTCGCACTGACGATCAAGGCCGACAGTGTGGACACCGCCAACAAAGCACGCGATGAACATTTGCGACAGCCGGATTATTTCGACACCAAGCAGTATCCGACAATCGAGTTCAAAAGCACCAGCACCAAAGCCATCGAAGGTGGCTACGAAGTGACGGGCGACTTTACAATGCACGGCACCACACAGAAGATCATTCTGGTACTGAAGGGCGGCAAGGAACATGACTTCAAGGGTACCAAGCGAGTCGCGTTCTCAACCGAACTGGCTCTCAAACGCAGCGACTACGGCTTCGACAAAAAAGCTATTGGCCCCATCGGTGACAAGGCTTTGATCATGATCGATTGTGAAGGTGTCCGTAAATAAGCACCTCGGCACAAGTTCTTTTACCTAAATTGTTTAACGGCAAGCCGCAGGCGACCGTGTTTTCCATGTTTCGCGGATGCCTGCGGCTTGCCGTTATACGAAGGGATTCCTACGGACGTGCTGAGCTGCCGCAATCGTGACTGACTGTGTGATCGCGCCGGAACTGAAAAGCCGTACACCGGCAAGGCACCTATCGGTAACGACAAAGTAGACTGGCCAATGCCTGAACCGCTTCTCTATTTCAAGGCAATGGGGACGTCAGCACTCGTCAGTGCAGTCATTGCGCTGGCGTTGCTGAAGACGCGAAGTGAGGCAGGCCCCGGATGGCGAAATTTCGCGTCCGCCGTTGCGATCAGTGCCGGCCTTTTCGCAGGATACGGTTTGCTGTCTTTGCAGCTGGCCTGGCCGCCCAGAAACGGCCTGGATCGGCTGTTGACGATCATTATTCCGTTGGCACTTTGCATCGAAGTAATTGCAGCGTTTCAGCACGGACGCCTCAGGGTTGCATGGTTGCTGCGACTGAGTCTGGCGGCGGCGGTGCCTCGAATTCTGCTGCATGATTCGGTCTACCTTCGCACTACCGGCGAATGGACGGCGATGCAGAGCTTTGCCACTTTGGCAACCTGCGGCTGTTTGCTGTTCGTTGTCTGGTGGTCGATGTCTTTGCTGTTAAAACGGGGCGCGCGGCTTGCGTTGCCGATTTCCATTTGCCTGGCCGCACAATGTGCTGGCGCGACCGTGATGATGGCAGGCTATATCAAAGGCGGCGCAGCCGCGATTCCGCTGGTTGCGACGTTGCTGGCAACAGCCGTTGTGGCGTGGCTGGTCAAAAAGAACACTCAGGTGGAAAATCCTGTCCCGCAGATCATCGTGGGTGCCGGAGTCGTGAGCCTGTTCGGGATCCTGTTCGTGGGGAAGTTCTTCGGGCGTGTCTCGAACGAGCATGCCCTGGCGATGCTCTTTGCTCCACTGTTGTGCTGGATCAGCGAACTGCCGCTGCTGCGGAATCGAAAGCCGTGGATGATTGCTGTCATTCAGCTTCTGGCGGTCGTCATTCCGTTGACAACAGTGCTGTTCCTGTCAAAGCAGAACTTCGATCGAGACATGTCGCCGCTGCTGGGAAACACCGAGCAGACTTCACGAACAGGAGAAACACAATCGCAACTGCCTGCTGAACATGGGACCGCTGGCGAACATTCGAATTTGCTACTGCACGCTCCTCGCATCGTTCCCGCGGACCGTCGGGAGGGCGGTTTTCATGGCCTGGCGCGCATGAGCTTCCTGTTGCGGCAGATGTTGCTGAATCATGTCCTGGCTGCTGTTTCTCAACGCGCGATTGTGCAGAAAGATGGGCCATCTCCGCAACGACCTGATACAAATCGTCGGCGTTGTTTTCATCGCTTTTGATGGCGAACTCATGATTCGTTCAAAGATCTCAACATGTGGCGAAGTCTTACCAGCCTGTCATTCATTGCCATTATGTCGACATGCTTTGCCGGTTGTTCGCTGGTGCAGCCGGAAGAATCACATGTAAAGCAGGAACTGTCACCGCCGACACGCCTGGAAGTTTCGAAGAACATAGAAGCATTTTTGCTGAATCTGAAGCTTCTGTGCCGAAGGTTGATCCACAGCAATTGAATGCGGGGCAGCACATTCACATCCTGACCGGTGGCGTACCTCTGACCGACTTTCCAGAATTCATTGCTCTCCCCACAGAGGTTGTCGGTACAGTGAAAGTGGTTGACTCTGATCGCCTTGTGTTGCAGGACGTTGTAATGATCAATGAGGCTCGTTCTCATTCTGGCGTGCCCATTCTCAGCAAAGTGCCCTTTACCAGCCGATTGTTCAAGAATACCAGCGTTGGCAGATCGAGTACTGCGGTCCCGGGCGAGGTCACGCTTGATCTGTCCAAGATCCTGCATGCGAGTGAACTCACCGAAGGGGAGTTTGCTGCAATGCAAAAGCGCGGCAGGCCTGAACGGATTGGCGTGGACTTCAATGTTGATGTCGCAGATGGTGGGGATGTAACACGGTAGCAATAACGTGACCCTCCCGCATCGCATGTCTGTGAGCACGCAACGTAACCTGGCGTCTCGGCGATTCAATCCCCTGCGCTGCCAGCCAGCGTTCGGCGGCGAGAGCGGCGATGCCGCCGGCTCCACACGTCTGGATCACACTGATGTGGCACGTGGGCCTGCGACTTCCGTGGACGTGGC
>CALFOL010000341.1 GCA_937919915.1 uncultured Planctomycetaceae bacterium | reverse complement strand
TGCTTATTTCAAAAACACCTCAGTCAGGCCCTGTCTCTGGATCCGAAACATCCCGACGCAGTTCGCCTCCGCTTGGCCATTAGAACTAATGATCTGCGTACGCACGAGTAGTTTGCTCGCGAATTAATCCCAGTCGCTGCTAGCGGTGAGCAGCGATCCGGATCTCTTTCGGAATTGTCGGAACGAACTGAGGAATCCCATTCGTTCCCAGTGTGAAGAGAAAAACGACGTCTCAAATTCAATTGATACACTCCGTGACAGAATCATGATGGAGAGGTATTTGGAGATCGGATTCCATTCCATTTCAATTCGCGTGCGCGAGTTGTGCGACGAATTTCGCTGAACCGAGCGTTTCTTCTGTGCTTCCTCACCTTCAAGGGCTGCCCGCTGGGCAACGCTGTGAAGGATTTTGAGCCGGGAAATTGCTTGGTTTCCAATCCGGACGGTGGTGCAATTATGCCCGAAGGGCAGGTACATCCTTTGCCGGGGCTGATAAGCCCCGGAGGACTTCTGCGAGACGAACAAGGCCTGAAAGGCCGACACATGTTTCCATTGTATCGGCCCTTCTGGGCTGCAATACTCGTGGTCATCTTTTCCGGGGCTTGCCAGCCCCGGCAGAGGATTTGTTGACCCTTCGGGCCTGAAGCGTACCAAGTTTTGAGCAACGTTTTTGCTTCTGGAAATCCTTCACAGCGTTGCCGGCTGGGCCTGCAACTGCGCAATTTCAAAACGTGGTCAACTAAGCAGCTTCGGCAAATTCCGCATCGTCTGTGACGTCGAGATCATCCGTGTCGTCGTTCCTGTGCGACTCGGCGACGTTCTGTCGTGCGGCGATCGCTACAGCACGATCCATCGCCTTTCTACCCCGTGTGCTTATCTTATATCGCAAACCGACACTGCGTCCGGAGATTTCGAACTGCAGGAAGCCCAGTGCGATCAATTGGCCGTGTTGCCGAGTAAGTTCATCTGCTGAGAATTCAGGCATTTGGTCAATGCGATCGAGCCAGCCATCAAAGCTATCAAAGCTATCAGCAGCTGCTTCTATGGCGGATGGCGATTCTTCGTCCGAGGCAGCTTCCTCTTTCGACCTGGTGGCCTTTGCCGCTTCTTTGGCCGCAGCCTTGGCTGTTACTCTGGCGACGTCCTCACGCTCTACGTAGACCCGCATTACCTGCAGATTTTGCGTGTTCAAGGTATCGAGCTGAAGTTCGGTTTGGCTCATAGGGCGATGTATCGACCCTTCGAACACATATTTTCAGAGCACTCCGGTGGTCACGAATGACCGATACGACGGGCATATCTTAACATTGGCCGTTTTTGGCCTTGTCGATGATGGCAAAGCGGCAGGTATCTGGTGATATTGGCTTGTAGAAACTACGGGATGCCGATATTTTACCGGGTTCGGAGGGGCGTTAACGTCGTGAGACTGTTGGCTTTCCGTCGATTCATATCAGGCAATTCCCACGCACTTTGGGTGCTTTCACTGGCGCCCGTTTAGTCGTTTATACGATGTGAGTTGTAGAAGTTGGCCTGTTTTGTTTTGGTTTGGTGTCTCGTCCAAAGCTGATTTCATCTCTTTGCGGGATCCAGGCGAGCGTTTTATTATGAAATGTGATGTTTCCAGCATCGCACAGAGGGAGTAGAAGCGTGTTTCGCTGTCAAATTTGTGGACAGGTTGCTCGTGCAGGGTCCAAAGCCCGACGAGTTGTGTTGGTATCGCGTGAGAAGACCTACTCACAGCGCGGTGGGTTCGACGGTTTTCAACGCCGATTTCGCGGTCCACGCCCACCGAAGCAGGAATTCGACAAGGGCGGTCGAGGACATGAAATTGTCCGTGAAGTGCTGTCATGCGAAGGCTGTGCGGAACGCGTGCAGACAGTTGTCGAAGCTGCCCCAGAAGCAGAATACGACACTGACATGGACGACGAAAGCACGGTCGCCGAAAGCACAGTCGAAGCCACGGCAGCTGACGAGTAGATTACCGGACAGCATTGCATCGTCTGCACGGGATCAACGCCGCGGAAAGATACTCCGCGTTAGTTCGTTCGTGTTTTCTTCCAGATTCCTGTTGCCTCAGACAGTGTTTTGCATGTAATTGCTAATGAATAGCTGATTCGGGATTCGTGACGATGCATATTTCAGAACACAAGGTGGTGCTGTTCCACTTTACCCTCAAGGGGGACGATGGAGAGGTCATCGACAGCTCTTTCGACGACGAGCCGGTGACGTATCTGCATGGCGCGGGAGAGGTGGTTCCGGGGCTGGAAACAGCATTTGAAGGAAAATCGGCTGGCGACAGATTTCAGGTCGTTGTACAACCCAGCGAAGGATTCGGTCAGCGAGACGAATCGCGTTGCGAAGTGGTTCCGAAAGAAGAATTTGAAGAAGTCGAGGATCTTGAGGTCGGGATGCAGTTTCATGTGCCGACTGACGATGGTGAATCGGTAGTCACAGTTGTAGAAATTGGCGACGAAACTGTTTCGCTGGACGGCAATCATGACCTTGCCGGTTTGGTGCTGCATTTTGACGTCACGGTCCAGGAGGTGCGGGAAGCAACTCCAGACGAAATCGCGCATGGTCACGCACACGGAAACGGGTGCAGTCACGATCATTGAGCAATTAGAACACTTTAAGTTAAGACTCAGAAGTAACGGAAAGCAGTACCATGACGGAGTCGACTTCAGACACCACAACAGAGACACGTAAAAAAGACCTGTTTTTGAAACTTGTCGAAAGTCAGGATGGTGGTGCGTCTGTATCTGCTTCTCGAAAACAGATGGCTGAGGAATTCTCGATCACCGTTGACGAAGTCGTCAGCATCGAACGTGAAGGCATTTCCAGTCGCTGGCCTCCGCTGTCGTAGCGCAACATGTGACGCAGCACAGAGTTTTCCTGGGTGAGCAACCAGAACCCGTATCATGCGTCAGATTGTAAGGATGTGGCGAATCCCAGGCCGTTCACGATTCGGGATATGCCACCGAGCGCAAAGGTCGCGATGGTGGCAGGGGCAGTGTTTCAAGTAGCCGCGGTCGTCGCAATTTCCCTAATGCCGACGCCACCAACTCAGTGGCACCGGACGGTTACTTTCGTTTGGATTATCGGCCCATTTGTAGGCTGTTATCTGGTTAGTGGTTTGTTGACGCAACGCCACCTTCAGAAGTCGCACACAACATGTGGCGACAAGCGAGAGGACGATGCACCTGCCTCGTGCAAGTGAATCCCCGGGATGCAGCACCAGATTTGAGCCGCTACCGAATGGCATACAGCGTGGCTGAGGATCGGCTGTCATTGCTGCGTCCTGAATGACATGCCACTCACGCACTACGTAGAGAAACTGTAGTCGTTGATCGCTGCTTCCGTGAACTCCACGCTGTAACCGAAATCGCTTGGTGGCATGTAACGACCGTTCTTCATCGTCACCGGATTGGTGAGGTGTTCATGGAGATGGTCAGCGTATTCGGTGACTCGGCCGTCCATATCGCCCGACACACAAGCATAATCAATCACGCTCAGGTGTTGAACGTATTCGCAAAGCCCGACACCGCCAGCATGCGGACAAACGGGCACATTATATCTTGCTGCCAGCAACAGCACCGCCAGTACCTCATTCACTCCGCCCAAACGACAGCTGTCCAGCTGGCAGATCTGCATGCCACCAGCCTTCATAAACTGCTTAAACATGATGCGGTTGTGGCACATCTCACCGGTCGCCACAGGAATTGGTGAAATCGCTTTGGCGATTTCTGCATGTCCCAGGATGTCGTCGGGACTGGTCGGTTCTTCCACAAACCACGGTCGGAATTCCGCCAGCTGTCCAACCCATTCGATGGCTTGCGGCACATCCCAAACCTGATTGGCATCGATCATCATGAACGCGTCGTCGCCCATTTCTCCTCGCAACACACGGCAGCGGCGAATATCATCGTCCAGGTCACGACCCACTTTGATCTTGAAGTGCGACCAGCCACGGCTTTTCAGGTCGTTGCACTTTTGACGCAATGCGTCATCAGAATATCCCAGCCAGCCCGCCGACGTTGTGTAGCTCGGATAGCCCTGATCGTGCAGCTGTTGAATACGTTCAGCCTTACCGGCCACCTGCTTCGACAGCAACTCCTTTGCTTCGGCCGGCGTGATCGCATCTGTGATGTAGCGAAAGTCCACACTGTGAACAAATTGCTCCGGCGACATATCGGAAACCACCTGCCACACCGGTTTCTCCTGAATCCTGGCCCATAGATCCCACACCGCATTCACAACAGCTGCTGTCGCCAGATGAATCACTCCCTTTTCCGGACCAACCCAGCGCAGCTGGCTGTCGCCGGTCAGCTTTTGATACAGCCGAGCGGGTTCCACCATCAGGGATTCGATCGTCACGCCTTTTAGCAGAGCCGCCAGGGAACGAATTCCGGCACAACAAAGCTCGTTTCCGCGACCGATCGTGAACGTCATCCCATAGCCGCAGAGGGCACTTGAGTCCGTCTTCAACACCACGTAGGCGGCCGAGTAATCGGGATCGGGATTCATTGCATCGGAACCATCCAAATGCTTTGATGTTGGGAAACGGAGATCATGGACTTCGAAGTCTGATATCGTATGAGGCATCTTGGGGCTGTCTGAATGATCGATC
>CALFOL010000340.1 GCA_937919915.1 uncultured Planctomycetaceae bacterium | reverse complement strand
TCACGCAACTGTCGGTCGACAAAACAGATCGGTGGATCGATCGTTCACGCTGCAACGACGCGCAGCAACTGGCAGTGATGCAAGAGCTGGACGCAATCGCCGTTTTTCGCATCAACTACCAAAACATCACCGGCTGTCTGCTTCTGGGAGTTCCCCGAACCGGCGACCGACTTTCTGACGAACAACTCAATACGATTTCGCTGCTGGTCGATCAGTACGCCGCGACGGTCCACAATCGGCAACTCGCCGAAGCCCGCAGAACGGCGGAACGTCGTGCTGTCCAGCAGGAAAAACTGTCAACGCTCGGACTGCTTTCAGGCTCACTGGCGCACGAACTCAGGAATCCGCTGTCCTCCATGCGAACGATCGCGACACTGCTGGGAGAAGATCTCGGCCCCAACTCCGAACAGGCGAAGGATGTGCAGTTGATCGTCTCAGAGATCGATCGCCTGACACAGACCACGCAGCGCCTGCTGGAATTTGCGCGACCACCAGATACAGCCAGCGTTGGCGTTGCTCCGGACGCCGTCATCGAACGATTGATGCACATCCTGAGTCATCTGGCGCGACAGCATGGCGTGAAAGTTGTGCTTAGTCTGGAGCTTGGTGACACCCTAGTCCGGGCCACGGATGCGGTTCTGTGTGAGATCCTGCTCAACCTGATCAAGAACGCGATCGAAGCAGTGCGTGAAACAGAGCAGCCCGAAGTGAGAATCGTCACGCATGAGTCCGTAAATTCAGACGGCAACGTGGTGATGATCTCCATTTCAGACAACGGCCCGGGGATCATCGAGGATATGCGAGATCATATCTTTGAACCCTTCGTCACCGGAAAAGCAGACGGAACAGGCTTGGGACTGTATCTTGTTGGTGAACGAGTTCGAGAAATTGCTGGTAACATTGATTGTTCGACTATGCCGGGACAGACCACATTTGAAGTCACGTTGCCGATGGTGACGCCGCAGATTGTTCACCACTGAAAGACAAGATCGCAGCAAAGCTGCGAAATGTCGCCCGGAAGGCGGAATCTACAGTAGGTTCATCCTGCCGGATGGGCTTCCGCCGAATGGCGGACCTCCACGGCATCATCCGACTTAGAATCAAACCGAATCACAACACAAGAATCACACCGTTAATCGAACAGCCATGAAAATCCTTATCGTCGATGACGAACAACCAGCTCGCTACGGCATGGCAAAAGCGCTGAGGAGTGACGGGCGACTGATTCTGGAAGCCGAAGAGGGCGGGGCGGCTCTGGAACAAATTCGCCAACACGTCCCCGATCTGGTCTTTCTGGATCTTAACATGCCGGAACGCGACGGCATGTATGTGCTAAAGGAACTTCAAAAAGACACCACCATAGCAACGCCGGAAATTATCGTCGTCACCGCCAACGACGGCGTCCAGTTTGCCGTCGACTGCATTCGCTGCGGGGCCACCGACTTCATCACCAAGCCATACGACGTCGAACACATTCGGTCGATTGCCCGGCGATCGGAACAACGCGTCAAACTGCAGAGCAAAATCACGGAGTTGCAAGGCAGTGATGGTTCGTCGATCCGCTGTGGAGCACTGTTGGGTGCCAGTCGACCAATGCGGCAGCTGTTTGCACAGATTGCCAAATCGGCGGCCACCGCACTGCCGATTCTGATTCGCGGCGAAAGTGGCACCGGCAAGGAACTGGTCGCCCGAGAACTCCATGTGCGCAGTGGTCGCGCCGACAAAGCGTTTGTCGCCGTTAACACCGCAGCGATTGCCGAGTCCCTTGTGGAAAGTGAACTGTTCGGCCACGTGAAGGGTGCGTTCACGGGAGCCGATCGAAACCGCGAAGGCGTGTTTCGGCAAGCCAATGGCGGCACGCTGTTTCTGGACGAAATCGGCGACATGCCGACAGCGGTACAAACACGGCTGCTGCGAGTTCTTCAGGAGGGCATCGTTCAACCGGTCGGCACCGAAGAATGCATCCATGTCGACGTCCGAATCATCAGCGCCACGCATCAGGATCTGGAACAGGCGATCATCGACAAAGCCTTTCGGCAGGACCTGTACTTCCGATTGAAGGGCATCGAACTCTTCCTGCCACCACTGCGGTCGCGTCAGGAGGACATTTTGCTGCTGGCCAACGATATTCTGCCCGAAGCATTCTCGCTGGCCAACGAATCGGTTACCGCGCTGCTGCAACACAAATGGCCTGGCAATGTGCGAGAACTGCAGCAAATGATCAACGCGGCAGCGGCATTGTGCGACGGCGACATACTGAAACCCGCTGACCTGGGACTGGCGCCCGAACGAGAAACAACGGAATCAGACAAATTCGAACGGTACTTTGATCTCCCATTAACAGAAGCTCGAAACCAGCTTGTCGAAGACTTCGAGCGGCAGGTCATTCTGCGAGCACTGGACGCGGAATCACACAATGTCAGCGCAGCCGCCAGGCGACTGGGAATCCATCGTCAGAGCCTGCAACAGAAGATGAAACAGCTCAGAATCAGTTAGAAAGCACGCCAACGAGTATGGACGAGTGGCATGAGGAAATCGGTCCGGCGGCCGAACACGACAACCCGTTCCGCGCGCCGACGGCGGCGGGATTTGACGATCAGGAATTCCCGGACGGCCATCCCGAATCAATTCGCGGCAAACATTTGTCACACGAAGCAGCGGCTCAGTCGATCGGAGCCATCCATCTCGGCATGGGGATCATCTGTTGTGCTTTAGCGTTAGTGTTTGCCGTTGGCGAGTTGCAGCACGCAGATATCTTTCTGCCCGTCGTGATTTCGTTAATCCTGCTGGCATTTGGACTGTTCTATTTTGCGGCAGCCGCACATCAATTGAAGCCGTGGTCTCGAACGCCATCCGCAATACTAGGCGTTGTTCTGGGAGCGGCCACGTGCGGGGGATC